>NZ_JBFROI010000007.1:48603-122946 GCF_041471405.1 Vibrio sp. 10N.261.52.C11 | reverse complement strand
CTCACGGCATAGTGTGATTGTGTATAACTTTTGTGAGCCTCACGAAATGAAGCAAATGGATACTGAAAAAACAGAAGAAGAAAAGAAAGAAGAACAGAAAAAAGCAGCCAACGAGCGTAGGAAGAAAGCAGACCGTATTCGCAAACAATCTGGACTAAAGACGAAGAGAGTTCATCTTCATCAAGAAACTCTGAATGACTTAAAAGCACTTGCTGAAATGCACGGTTTTAACACATCTGATAGTGAGCTTGGTTACGATGAACTATCTTGCTTAGTTACACTACTAGCAGATCTCTTGTGGGATAAGAGCTCGTTTAACGCTGTGGATTATGAAACAGCCATGCTTAAGCGGTTGCATCTTACGGTGAAGCATTGTCAGTATGAAGATGGTTTGATTTTTGCCATGGATGAGTACGAAATATCTGAACTACTTGGAGAGTACAGTTACACACTGCAAGAAAAAACAATTGAGCTTCTACTCGGAAGAGAAGCAACAGACCTAGATTTTGATTGGTCAGACGATGTTATAAAGGCATTAGCCGATGAAGAAAAGGTAAAGTCAGCAATCGATGTTCTAATAAATTGAGGTTGACCGTACTCTGATTCCTCTATTGATTTGAGTTTCGTTTATCAAATCGTAGAATGAGTGAAACTGGTTTTATACTAATGTGCTATGACAGAACTAACTCTTGATTGTGAAAGACAGCTTAATGTCAAACTCGAAGATGGTACTTACGGACTGCTCTCGTTAGAAAGGGGTAGATTTCCCACACTAAAATGTACCAATAGGTATGAACCTATTTTACCTCATGATGTAGATGAAATCCTTGTTCATGACTATATCAGTGGTGGGGAATCATCGTATTACTTATCTGGTCGACACGGCTTTTCATATGATAGTGAGCTGTTTGATCACGTATACACTGGTTCTGCCAATAGAGACAAAATAACACAAGTATCATTTCTCATGCCTCAGCTCTCTGTTTATTTTAACCATGAGATAAAAAGGAGATTTGAAGAAGGTGGGGACATCTCTGCCCAAACTAACATACAGTCACTAAATGCAGAATTAGTAAATAGCAATAGCATTAAGAACGTTGATATCTTTCAGTCGAAGAACTTGAAGGACAACGCCAATGGAGATGGTTTCGTATTCACTAGTACTCTCGATATCAATTTCACTTTCGAGTCCCCCATATCCATGGAAGAAATTTCTCGGCTTATGTTCAAAGTGACTAACCTGTTTACTTGGTTGTTTGGAACCCCATGTTATGCAACAAGAATCGACCTTTTCGATACAGATTCAAACAAGGGATACTTATATGTCCCAAGCCACAAAGTTGAAGATACCGATAAGGTTTCTCAACCTTACCCATTCATGCTTTCAGATCAACTAAGAGACTCCTTTCAAGCGATCTGTCAAAGCTACTTTGTTGATAATACATTTATTTTTGACCAGATATGGTCGAAAACAATTCCGTTGTTCAGCATAAAGAATGTCCTTGAGTATGAGTTAATGCTATATGCTTCAATTCTGGATAAGTATTTTAGCTATAAAGTAGATCAGCTTGGATTGGACAACGTAATGCTCGAAAATGATCACGCCAAGTTCATTTCCAGAGTGACATCTCTTGTTAAAAGCGATCCACTGATTATGGCTACCATTAATGAAGGATCTGTAGCTAACATCACAGATGAAGAAACCCTCAAAAGATTGATACCAAACCGCAGTACAGCCACGCTGAATAAGAAAGCTAAAACCTTCTTGCGCTATATCGGCAAGACAGTGTCCGACGTATTCATCAATGACAAAGACTTTTATCAGATCAAAGAGATTCGAGATAGAGCAGCACACGGTGAGGTGGAAACCTTATCTGCTCAGGAAGTCTATACGCATCTGAACAAAGTCAAGATGCTTACTATGTATCTAATATATAAAGACTTAGGTATTTCTGACAACAGCTTTCTTGAACTACTGTGCGTCCCTTATCATGCGTTAAAGCAAGCTTGCCGAATAGATTCATTTAAGCGTGATGTTGCTTTAAACAAGGCTAATATTATTCAAGTTGATGAGCATACATTTGACTTTGTGAAGAACGAAACGGGGATCTTTAATTTCGTATTTTCAAGAAAACAGCATACCTACCACGTTAATAAAGAGTTAACTCATCTCTTAAAAGCCGAGTTCTTTGGTGATCATTCTAATACTGGTAAATACCGGAAATTGGAAGATTGTTTGCAATCACTAATCTCCAATGACAAAAAGTCAGCTTACATTTCAGAATGTTACATCAAATCAGGAAGAAAAACCTACTTGCTAAGGGGTATAGTTGTCATCGACAAACTCAACAAACTTCAGTCATTTCGAGGCTCTAGAATCGCTGGCGAAAGCCACATTAATGCATAGTATTTCAATTTAGTACGCTACTTGTACAAAAATCTAAATGAGCAGCTAAAACATCATATACAAACAAAGCGACAGACTGTTCATTTGGGTAGTACATTGGGTAGAAAATGATACATAGACAACAATAAATATAAAAAATACCAATAAACAACAATAAGTTAAACAAAGGTATCAACATTAAGATCCAAAACATTGAATAACAGTCTGTAAGCTGTACACGATAAAGAATAATCAGTGTTGATTAGATCAAAATGAGCTCCTAATTTTAGGGGCTTTTTTTTATGGATACAGTAATAGTAATCAGGATGAGCAAGTGACTGGTTGTTACGTAGAAGGTTGAGTTAGAGCAAAGAACAGATACAACGATAGTTAGAACGAGATAACGGACGTAAAACAGGATTTTTGAATACTTAGAGAGGGTATTGCTAATGGAGAAGAGTGTTGCGGTAAAACTGAGGGGGGAAACAAATTTGAGAGAGAAAGTGACGCAAGTTGCTGTTGCAACCTGCGCCGACTTAAAATCTTATAGAGCTACAACGTTTGCAGCTTGAAGACCTTTTTGGCCTTGCTCTACTTCGAAAGACACTTGTTGGCCTTCTTTAAGAGTCTTGAAACCTTCAGAAGCGATTGCACGGAAGTGTACGAATACGTCAGCGCCGCCGTTGTCTTGAGTTAGGAAACCGAAACCTTTCTCTTCGTTAAACCATTTTACTACGCCGTTTGTTTTGTTAGACATGATGTGTCCCTTATATAAAAATAAAAAATTAATCGCCAAAAGTGCGATGCGCTGAAAGCTTGAATTATTTAATGTATCTATGAAGCCAAGGGAAACACTGAGAATAACAATGAAGCAATACTAAGGGTTTTACTTTACAACTGATGTTTCATTTAATAACTCTGAAAACAGAGCGAGGCCATTCTTGGTGATCTGGGTCGGGTTGTAAAGCTTTATTTGAAAATAATTGATGTTTTTTTGTTCGGTTGGCTTGAATTCAAGCCCAGCTAGGTCGCCGGGCTTGATTTGTAAGACTTTGATCTCAAAAAATTTACTCGTCCGGCTGCTTAGTTCTGAGATCGACATATGGCCAGTAATGGTGACCGACTCGAATCAACAGAGTTGCTGCTGCTAAGATAAATGCCGCTAAAGATAACCAAACGATCAATACCGCATCGAGTTCTTTCATGCCCAAAGTGATGTAACGAGCAATCGCCATCATCGCGATATAGATTGGGTATCGCACTGGGATCTTACCGTTCATCACAAACTGCTGAACCATCGCCAACACTTCTAAATAGATAAACATCAGCAGAATGTCGGTCAATTGCACTCGGCGTTCAGCGAAGACATGCATGAACTCTTCGACCATCGCAAACAAGGTCGCGAGCGTGATCGCCACCAGCAATACCGCTTCCATAATGTGGAATACTTTTAAAAACGGCTTACTAAAAGATCTAGGTAAGTTAGAAGGCATAGTCACTCTTCAAGAAATAATTAATCCAGTCTCTACAATAGCATGCATCAATATAAGTCGCGTACTCTAGAGAGACGACAGATACAAAAATGGCCCCGCATTCACTGCAGAGCCATCTGTTTGTCTTTTACTTAGCGACTTCTTAGTGGCTAATTAACCTTAAAGCAGAATCAGGTAAGTTAAGAACACCACACACAGTCCGTAGATAAGCGGGTGTACTTCTTTGCGCTTACCTGCTACAACCATTGTGAATGCGTAGCTGATGAAGCCCATCGCCATACCGTTCGCTGGAGAGAAGCTTAGCACTGTGAACATGATGGTAAAGAAGGCTGCAATGCGTGACTCTTTCTTTTCCCAGTTGATCTGACCAAGACGACCTACCATGTAGATGCCGACTACTACCATCGCCGGTGCAACCATTGCAGCCGAGAAGATAGAGAAGATTGGGTATAGGAATAGCGAGATTAGGAACAGACCAGCCACCATGACTGCTGCCAAACCCGTTTTTGCACCTTGAGAAGAAGCGATGCCAGACTCAGAGAAAGCAGTGATCGATGTGGTACCAAGAATTGAACCAATCACAGTACCGCCCGCATCTGCTACTAGAGCCGATTTCGCGTTTGGCACCTTGCCGTCTTTATCGATGATACCCGCATCACGGCCAACGCCGACAATGGTGCTCAAGCCATCAAAGAAATCGACAATCAAGAAGATAAGTACGATGAACAGTAAGTCGAACATTTTCTCTGGCGTGAAAGCAGAGAAATCGAAGATAGCGCCGAAGCTGCCTGCCATGCTTGGTGGCATAGCAATGAACTGCTCTGGGATTGGTGCGTTTGAAGTGCCCATGAAGACGTCAGCAAGAATCGTCAACACGATAGCAGAAACGAATGAGATGAACGTTGCTAGCTTGATGTCACGAACCATACAACCCAGTGCGATGAAGATGCTCACGTAAGCGATGATCACTTTTGGATCAGAAATGTCGCCTAAGCCTACCAATACGAATGGGTTAGAAACGATGATGCCCGCATTCTTAAGACCTAAGAAAGCAATGAACAGTCCGAGAGACACGGTAATCGCCAACTTCAAATCTTCAGGAATCGATTCAATCATCGATTTACGAATATTGGTCAATGAGAACGCAAGGTACAAAATACCAGATAGGAAGATACCGAACAGCGCTTCATTCCAAAGCACGGCAACAGATCCACTTAACAGCAGACCTTTGAAAAAGCCGTTCATACTCATGCCCGGCGCTAGCATTACAGGGTAGTTGCCCCAAATGCCCATAATTAGGGTTGCGATTGCCGCAGACAGAGCCGTTGCAGTAAACACGGCACCTTTGTCCATGCCTGGAATATCACCCAAAATTGCTGGGTTAACCGCCAGAATGTAACTCATCGCCAAGAAAGTAATGAAACCCGCATACAGCTCAGTGCCAATCGTGGTTTTTCTTTCAGTGATTTTAAACATCGAATCAAGCGAGCCAGAGGTGTTCTGGGCTTTCAGGGTGGAATCGGTACTCACAACAAAACCTTTGCAATAAATTAAGAATTTGGTGATTCAAATGCTGTGAGAATAGAGAGGTCTCTACACTAAAAACTGTAGTCACCAAGGTAGGCTCGGTAGTAGAAACATCTAGTCTAGTAGGGTCTGTTGGCCCTTCGAGATGATTTTTGCAGCGAGTTGTTGGGGTTTTCTACAAGGCAGAGACTTTGATGTGTAGCTAGCCTACATAAGAAGTCGATAACGCAGTAGAAATCACCAACAAACGCTGCCCGAAGGGTTCGGCTAAAATCGTTTTATGCTTTGTTAAGGAATCTTTACTTAGAATGCTAGGTTACAAACTCCTTGCCGCGCCTAAAACGATTTTTTCTCGAACAAAACTCCATCGCGAAAGGTCAACAGACCCTAGATATATACAGCATTTAATCGTTTGCGCGGATTGTAAGGATTGAGATTAAAACTTCAACAAATTTTGTCCAGATCACATAAAAAAGTACCGATGACGAGTCATTACATTTATACAAAGATCTTTGAGAAGATCATTTGCTGATAAATAACGATCAAGCCAGTTGTTCTCAATCATCTAAATATGCTACTCTTCGCCTCCATTTTTCTGACCTAATTTTCACCAGTTGCTTCTATTAGTTTTACTCGTTATCTCTTTATAGACGTAACCAACGGCACAATTAGTAGATGCGCCATCGGAACAAAAATTAGAGTCAGTGCTATCTTTTAAAGTGTAGGTTTATTGCCTTCACTCAATCCAACCAACAGTGGAAATATACAGATGGGCAAAGGTACTCTTTACATCGTATCTGCACCTAGTGGCGCAGGTAAGTCGAGCTTGATCTCAGCAATGCTAGAAACCAATCCAACCTACGCAATGAAGGTATCTGTTTCACACACCACTCGCGGTATGCGCCCTGGTGAAGAAAATGGTGTTCACTACCACTTCGTAGAGAAGCATCATTTTGAAGACCTTATTACTAAAGGTGAATTCCTAGAGTACGCTGAAGTGTTCGGCAACTACTACGGTACTTCACGCGTTTGGATTGAAGAAAACCTAAACCGCGGTATCGATGTATTCCTAGATATCGACTGGCAAGGTGCTCGTCAGATCCGTGAACAAATGCCTCAAGCGAAGAGTGTATTCATTCTTCCACCATCAAATGGTGAACTAGAGCGTCGTTTGAATGTTCGCGGTCAAGACAGCGACGAAGTTATTGCGAAACGCATGAGCGAAGCAAAATCAGAGATTTCTCACTATGCAGAATATGATTATGTGATCGTGAATGACGACTTTGATGCAGCCCTAATGGACTTCAGAGCTATCATTCGTGCGGAACGCTTAAAAGAAGATAAGCAAGCAGCGAAATACAGCGGCATGCTTACTGCTTTATTAGCGGAATAATCTAGATCCCCTAGATTTTCTATTGAGATAAGTATACGGTGATCTAGAAAGTATCTAGTTAAACTTGTATACTTTCTCGTCATCAAAAATTTATTAGTTAATTACTATTTGGAGTCCTCATGGCACGCGTAACTGTTCAAGACGCTGTTGAAAAAGTTGGCAACCGTTTCGACCTAGTTCTTATTGCGGCTCGCCGCGCACGTCAAATGCAAACTGGCGGTAAAGATTCACTAGTGCCTGAAGAAAACGATAAGCCAACGGTTATCGCTCTTCGCGAAATCGAAGAAGGTCTTATCACTAAAGACGTACTAGATGCTCGTGAACGTCAAGAGCAACAAGAGCAAGAAGCGGCTGAACTTGCAGCAGTAAGCAGCATCGCTCACACTCGTTAAGAACGTCATTCGAACTAATTAACCTTCCGGGCCTTTAATTTGTATCTATTCGATAGCCTCAAAGACGTTGCCCAAGAATACCTAACAGAGCCTCAAATTGAGGCTCTGCGTCAATCTTATGTGGTAGCGAGAGACGCCCATGAAGGGCAAACCCGCTCAAGCGGTGAACCATACATTATCCACCCTGTAGCTGTTTCAAGAATCCTGGCAGAAATGCGTCTGGATATCGAAACCCTGCAAGCTGCTCTGCTTCATGATGTCATCGAAGACTGTGATGTCACTAAAGAAGATCTAGAGGAAAAATTTGGCAATACCGTTGCTGAATTGGTTGATGGTGTATCTAAGCTGGATAAGCTTAAATTTCGTGATCGCAAAGAAGCGCAAGCAGAGAACTTCCGCAAGATGGTTCTCGCCATGGTGCAAGACATCCGCGTTATCTTGATCAAATTAGCTGACCGTACTCACAACATGCGCACGCTTGGGGCACTTCGTCCTGACAAAAAGCGTCGTATTGCTCGTGAAACCCTAGAGATTTATTCTCCACTAGCTCACCGTCTTGGTATTCATAACATCAAGACCGAACTAGAAGAGCTGGGCTTTGAAGCCCTCTATCCTAACCGTTATCGCGTACTTAAAAACGTAGTGAAAGCTGCGCGTGGTAACCGTAAGGAAATGATCCAACGTATCCATAGCGAAATTGAAGGCCGCCTTGAAGAGGTCGGTTTGCCTGCTCGCGTACTTGGTCGTGAAAAAAACCTGTTCTCCATCTACAACAAGATGAAAACTAAAGAGCAGCGCTTCCACACCATTATGGACATCTACGCTTTCCGCGTCGTGGTTGATACCCCAGATACTTGTTATCGCGTACTTGGTCAGGCTCACAGCCTGTACAAGCCTCGCCCTGGCCGCATGAAAGATTACATTGCGGTACCAAAAGCCAACGGCTACCAATCTCTGCACACGTCAATGATCGGCCCTCACGGGGTGCCAGTTGAGGTTCAGATCCGTACTGAAGATATGGATCAAATGGCAGACAAAGGTGTCGCAGCGCACTGGTCTTACAAAGGCAACGGCTCACGCAGCAGTAATGGCACAACCGCACAGGTTAAAGCACAACGTTGGATGCAGAGCTTACTTGAGCTGCAACAAAGCGCGGGTAACTCATTCGAATTCATTGAAAACGTTAAGTCTGATCTGTTCCCAGATGAGATCTTCGTGTTCACGCCGAAGGGTCGCATTGTCGAACTTCCGGCAGGCGCAACAGCGGTCGATTTTGCTTACGCGGTGCATACCGATGTCGGCAACATGTGTGTAGGTGCTCGTGTAGACATGAACCCTTACCCACTCAGCAAATCGCTGAAGAACGGTCAAACTATTGAGATCATCAGTGCTCCGGGCGCACGTCCGAATGCAGCATGGCTCAACTACGTAGTGACCTCACGCGCACGTACAAAGATCCGTCAGGTTCTAAAAACCATGCGTCGTGAAGAGTCGATCACGCTAGGCCGTCGTTTACTGAATCATGCACTTGGCGAACACTCTATTGCCGATATCGGCCAAGAGAATCTAGAACATGTATTGTCTGACTTACGCCTAGAAAGCGTTGAAGACTTGCTGGCGTCGATTGGTCTTGGTGAGCTGATGAGTATCGTAATTGCTCGTCGTCTGCTTGGTGATGCTGACGAACTGACTGAAGTAGAAAACAACAGCGACACGCCTAGGAAGAAACTTCCAATCCGTGGTGCTGAAGGTCTACTGCTAACGTTCGCCAACTGTTGTCACCCAATTCCAGATGATCACATCATTGCCCATGTATCGCCAGGTCGTGGCCTTGTGGTTCACCGTGAAACGTGTCCAAACGTTCGTGGTTACCAGAAAGAACCAGACAAATACATGGCGGTTGAATGGTCTGACGATTACGACCAAGAGTTCACTGCTGAACTTCAGGTTGATCTGCAGAATCACCAAGGTGCACTGGCTGAGTTAACTAACGTTATCTCGAAAACAGGCTCGAACATTCACGGTATTTCAACTGAAGAACGTGATGGACGCCTGTACACAGTGACTATCTTGCTGACCACCAAAGATCGTGTTCACCTTGCAAGTATTATGAAAAAGCTACGTGTGATGCCACACGCGCTGAAAGTAAGACGTCGTAAGAACTAACGTTTAAACTTGATAATAGTTTTGCCAAGAATTTAAATCCCCTTAATGCTTTATCGCTTAAGGGGATTTTTATAACCGTAATCCTAGTATTTACCGCGCTCCCTCCCATTCCTGCCTGTACAAAAATCCAGTAAAATGCTTGAATAGATCATCTCTCTTACGTTTATGAGCCTTGTTATGTCACAGCTTTTATCTGCTATCCCTCTCAACTCTTTATCTGGAGTCGGCGCAAAAGTCGCAGAGAAACTGGAGAAGGTTGGGCTTAACAACGTACAAGATTTACTGTTTCACCTGCCTTTGCGCTACGAAGATCGAACGCGTATCTATCCAATCGTAAAACTGCATGCTGGTTTATGGGCAGCAGTGCAAGGCAAGGTAATGCACGTCGATACCATTTTCGGTAAACGTAAGATGCTCGCAGTAAAGATCAGTGATGGTAATGGCACTATTACACTGCGTTTTTTCAACTTCACTGCAGGCATGAAGAATAACTTTGCCGAAGGCAAACAAGTGCATGCTTATGGTGAGATCAAGCGCGGTAATATGGGGCTTGAGATCGTCCATCCGGACTACAAATTCTTTGCGCCGAGGCAACAGCCAGACGTTGAAGCCAATCTGACTCCGGTGTACCCAACCACCGAAGGGCTAAGACAAGTCACGCTGCGTAATCTTACCGATCAAGCCTTAGAGCTAATCGACAAGGCCGCAGTTAACGAGCTTCTCCCATCAGGTTTATACGACCACCAAATTACCCTCGCACAAGCACTGCATACCATTCACAGGCCGCCCCCGGGCATTGACCTAGAGCTGTTTGATGAAGGCAAGCACCCTGCGCAACTGCGCCTAATTATGGAAGAGTTACTGGCTCAAAACCTGTCTATGTTGTCTGTTCGTAGCAAAGGGCAGCAAGACAAGGCAATGCCTTTTCCTCCAGTAAACACCCTTAAAGATAAGCTACTGGCTCAGCTGCCGTTTTCACCAACCAATGCCCAAGCACGAGTGACCAAAGAGATCGAAGCTGACTTGGAAAAGCCGCATCCTATGATGCGTTTAGTGCAAGGTGATGTGGGCTCTGGTAAAACCTTAGTCGCTGCACTGGCGGCGGTTCGCGCATTGGAACACGGTCAACAAGTAGCACTTATGGCACCCACTGAACTACTCGCAGAACAACACGCGATTAACTTTGCCAACTGGTTTGAGGCAATGGGTATTCAAGTTGGATGGCTAGCAGGTAAGCTCAAAGGCAAAGCTCGTGAAACTGAACTAACACGTATTGCCAGTGGCGAAGCGCAAATGGTGGTCGGTACTCATGCCCTGTTCCAAGAGCATGTCGAGTTCAAAAACCTTGGTTTAGTGATCATTGATGAGCAACACCGATTTGGTGTCCACCAGCGATTAGAGCTACGTGAGAAAGGCGCAAAGCAAGGCTACTACCCACATCAGTTGGTCATGACCGCTACCCCAATCCCACGAACGTTAGCAATGACGGCCTATGCCGACCTCGAAACTTCGATTATTGATGAACTGCCACCGGGACGAACCCCAATTCAAACCGTGGCAATTCCTGATACCAAGCGCGATGATATTGTCGAACGGGTGCGTAATGCGTGTCTCAATGAAGGCAAACAAGCCTACTGGGTATGTACGCTAATTGATGAATCCGAAGTATTAGAAGCGCAAGCCGCGGCCGACACTGCAGAAGAGCTGCAACGCAAACTGCCTGACGTAAAAATTGGTTTAGTCCATGGCCGTATGAAACCCGCCGAGAAACAAGCGGTGATGCGAGAGTTCAAAGAGAACAAGCTGCATCTATTGGTTGCGACAACCGTGATTGAAGTTGGTGTGGATGTTCCGAATTCGAGCTTAATGATCATCGAGAACCCAGAACGTCTTGGCCTAGCGCAACTGCACCAACTGCGTGGCCGTGTCGGCCGAGGTTCGGTCGCAAGTCATTGTGTATTGTTGTATCACTCTCCGCTGTCTAAAACCGCTCAGAAACGCCTAGGTGTGCTACGTGAAAGTAACGATGGCTTTGTGATTGCACAGCGCGACTTAGAAATCCGTGGCCCCGGTGAATTGCTCGGTACCAAACAAACTGGCTTGGCTGATTTCAAGATCGCCGATCTAATTCGTGACCAACGTTTGATACCTGAAGTGCAGCGTATTGCGCGTCATATTCACGATAGCTACCCAGACAATGCTAAGGCGATCATCAACCGTTGGTTGGGTGAACGCGATGTTTACTCTAAGGCGTAGTTAACACTAAGGCATAGTTAACACTGAGACCGTATTCAAACGTAAAAAAGGCTTCCTCAAGGAAGCCTTTTTAGTGTGCGTTACTTTCATCAAGCAAGAGCGAGATTCCCTATTCGCTCGTTCCTCACGATAGGGAATGACGATCAAAGTAAACTTTCATCATCAAAGTCCATGGTTAGCAATTCGTCATCCTCGGAGAGGGAATAATGACCGAGTCGGGGATCTCTTAACCGTTCCCCGAACCGAACTTATCGTCATCAAACGGACCGATGATAACTAGGGCTTAACCGGGAAACTGATCTGCGCTTTTAAGCCACCTTCACTGCGGTTATTGACCACAACAGCACCTTGATGCTGGCTAACGATACGTTTCACAATTGCTAAGCCCAAGCCCGTTCCTTCGCTACCACGAGCCGTGTCACCACGCGTGAAAGGTTCAAACAGCTTTCCGATCTGGTCTTGTGGAATACCCGGCCCGTTATCTTCTACCGTCACCCAAGCAAGCTTGTTATCCGCCGTCATACCAGTTGATACCTTGACCCAACCATTACCGTAACGCAGCGCATTCACCACCAAGTTGCTCACAGCACGCTTCATCGCGATCGGATTACCTAGCGCTGGCTTCATCGATTCTGGAATATCGGTTTCAATCTGAACCTCGTAGCCACCCTCAGAGCTCGATACCTCACGAGCAATATCATCGACAAACACCGCTTGGAATGAATCTCGGTCGACAGGCTTTAGGTAATCCATGAACTGGCTGATGATTTCATTACACTCTTCGGTATCACTGATAATCCCCTCAGCTAAGTAGGCATCCTCTGGTGACATCATCTCAGTCGCTAAGCGAATACGCGTTAACGGAGTACGTAAATCATGGCTGATACCCGCCATCAACAAGGCGCGGTCTTCTTCTAGCTCTTGGATGCCTTTCGACATCTGGTTAAAGGCTCGAGTTACCGAGCGAATCTCTTGTGCGCCTTGAACTGGCAATGGCGGTGGAATATCACCTCGCCCGACACCTTGCGCCGCTTTCTCTAGCGCTATCAACGGACGGTTTTGCAATCGGATAAACAGCCAACCACCTGCGACAATCAACAGCGCCATGATCAGACTGTTACGAAACAGTGGTGCAAAATCCTCTTCTTGCAGCTCTGATAACGGAATACGAATTAAAGAGTTGGGTAACTGCGCAATGTCCATCCAAAGCACATAGCTCTCTTTACCCAAGATCAGCCGCACTTCAGTTTCAGAACCCAGCTCCTTGGTCATCTCCTCACTCATCAGGTCGATTGCGACCGCATGGTAATACTCACCCGCCGCTTCGCTGCCCTTGGCGTGAACGGTTACCCCGAGCTGTTCAAGCACACGCTGACGCAATGGCGCATCGATCTCGATATCACTGCCTTGGTCCAATACCAGGTTTAGCTCGTGAGCCAAAATCTTATTAAACTGCTGCAAACTTGGCATCAACGCATAGTTAAACACCGCGTAATAAGAAAAAATTTGGCTAGCGACCAATAGCGTTAAGAAAAGCACTATCGACTGAGTAAAGGAGCTACGTATACGCATGGGGTACCCGAGATGTAGAAAGATAAAGAAAGTGTTATATGACTATAACTCTAAACCATTGTGCTGAATAGAAAACGGGCCATCGCATATTAATGAGATGACCCGTAAGATTCACAGAATCGATAAAGCTACTGTAGAGCTTATTAAGCTGAATTACACAGCTTTGCCATCTGGAACGAATACATAACCCAAGCCCCACACCGTTTGGATGTAGCGAGGTTTGCTTGGATCTTCTTCAACTAGACGACGCAGACGTGAAATCTGAACATCGATAGAACGTTCCATTGCTGAATACTCACGGCCACGAGCCATGTTCATCAGCTTATCGCGAGACATTGGCTCACGAGCATTCGTTACCAAGGACTTAAGAACCGCAAATTCACCCGAAGTAAGCGGCATTGGCTCTTCACCGCGGAACATTTCGCGAGTACCTAGGTTCAAACGGAATTCACCAAATTCAACCACAGACTCTTCTGTACTTGGTGCGCCCGGCGCTTCAATGACTTGGCGACGCAGTACCGCTTTAATACGAGCAAGCAGTTCACGTGGGTTAAATGGTTTTGGCAGGTAATCATCAGCACCCACTTCCAAGCCCACAATGCGATCCACTTCATCACCCTTTGCTGTAAGCATCAGGATTGGTAGCGAGTTGTTTGCGTTTCGTAAACGACGACAGATCGATAGACCATCTTCGCCCGGCAACATTAAATCCAATACCATCAAGTGAAAATTTTCACGGGTTAACAGGCGGTCCATCTGCTCACTGTTTGCCACGCTACGCACTTGAAAGCCCTGCTCTGACAGATAGCGCTCTAACAGTGCACGTAAACGAGCATCGTCATCGACCACTAAAATTTTGTAGTTTTCTTGCATGTAATGGTTCCACCTATTAAAGCTTAAACCTAAGGTTAAGCATTCTTGGTAAATTGTATATTGGTATAAGACATTAAAAATGTAACATTATTGGAGAAAAAGTCGCCTAAATAATTGTTAACGTATGTTGCCTTTCTATATATTCTATCTTAGATCATCATTTCATTAAGTCAGATTTATGAAAACCAAACTTATTACTCGAGAAGGTTATAACAAGCTCAAAGCAGAACATGACCACTTATGGCACGAGAAACGCCCTGAAATTACTAAGATAGTCACTTGGGCGGCAAGCCTTGGAGATCGCTCAGAAAACGCAGATTACACCTTCAATAAGCGTCTACTTCGTCAGATCGATCGCCGAGTGCGTTTTTTAAGAAAGTTCCTACCTGATGTCACGATCGTTGATTACTCGCCACAACAAGAAGGTAAGGTATTTTTCGGTGCTTGGGTCGAAATTGAGAATGATGATGGGGAAATTAAGAAGTTTCGAATTGTCGGCCCAGAAGAGATCTACGGCGATGCTAAAGGCTATATCTCTATCGACTCACCAATGGCTAGAGCTCTGCTCAAGAAAGAAGTAGATGACGAGTTTACGGTAAAAACACCGGAAGGCGACAAAGAGTGGTTCATTAACTCGATTCGCTACGCAGACAACGAATAACCAAACTTAATAAACACTTAGCGATAAACTGAGTGTGCAGCAAACCCAAACTCCAGATAAAAGAAAACCCCGCAAGGCTTTCGCCTAGCGGGGTTAAGTCTCTATCGCAGCAATCCGGCTACTGTTTATCTCTTCGAGATAAGGTGCTCCCTGCATCTTTCCTTGATAGTGGCTAAATCCTTTAACCAATTTCCTTTTTGTTCATCGCCATCCTAGCGGTGTCCATTCTAGCCTGTCATCCTGACTGGCGAATCTCATCCAGAGATTATCACTTCCTTGCTGACCACTCATCCTAAGTAATCAAATCTTCATCCTGAAGATACCTAGTCCATTAGGCTTTTTCCTGTTCCTGCCAACTCCCTGTCGACAAGTTAAATATTACGGCAAATGGCCGTGTTTCCTAGATAGTCTTAAAAAACATTTCAGGTGAGAAATACGCCCACAAACACACAATCAAATAAAATCAGCAACTTAGTGTAACATCAAGACGATTTCATCGGTCTAAAGCGACTTAGTCTCACATCACTTGTAAGAGATCTCGCACAAAGCGGGTATCAGAAACGGAAATTCGACTTCTGACAGGATAATTACACAGCCAAAGCTAGAAAAAGCGTACGCTCACCCCCATGTATTTGTCATGATATTAAATAAGAGATTCATCGGATGAGCCAAGCTATCTGTCGACTGATCGCTGAAGAACTGAATGTCCGTTCTGAGCAAGTCACTGCCGCAGTAAACCTAATTGACGACGGTAACACCGTTCCCTTTATTGCCCGCTACCGTAAAGAAGTTACGGGTGGCTTAGACGATACCCAACTACGTAACCTTGATAGCCGCCTTTCATACCTTCGCGAGCTAGACGATCGTCGCCAAACAATTCTTAAGTCGATTCAAGACCAAGGAAAACTCACGCCAGAACTCGAGCGTGATATCACTCAAGCAGACAGCAAGACTCGCCTAGAAGATTTATACCTGCCATACAAACCAAAGCGCCGTACTAAAGGCCAGATCGCGATTGAAGCGGGCTTAGAACCACTTGCCGACACACTGTGGAATGAACCACAGCACGATCCAGAAACGGAAGCGGCGAACTTCATCAGCAACGATAAAGGCATTGCCGATACCAAAGCTGCTCTCGATGGTGCTCGTGCGATCATCATGGAACGCATTGCGGAAGACGCAAACCTACTAGAAAAGATTCGCCAACACCTAACACGCAACTCAGAGCTAGTCGCTCGTGTAGTGACAGGTAAAGAGCAAGAAGGCGAGAAGTTCAAAGACTACTTCGAGCACAACGAAACACTCAGCAAAGTGCCGTCTCACCGTGCACTTGCCATGCTGCGTGGCCGCAATGAAGGCTTCCTAACACTGGCGATGAATGCCGATCCTGAGCAAGAAGAAGGTGTACGTGGTTCATACTGTGAGAACATTATCTCTGATCACTACGGCATTACTCTGAGCAGTGCTCCTGCGGACGCGTGGCGTAAGCAAGTGATCAGCTGGGCATGGCGCATTAAGGTTTCTATGCACATGGAAACTGAATTGATGGGCGCAATGAAAGAGCGTGCAGAGATCGAAGCGATTGAAGTATTCGCAACCAACCTAAAAGACCTACTCATGGCAGCGCCAGCTGGTCCTCGAGCAACCTTAGGCTTGGACCCAGGTTTACGTACCGGTTCGAAAATCGCTGTCGTGGATTCAACCGGTAAGGTTTTGGCAACAGAAACTATTTACCCTCACCCACCTCAAAAGCAATACGACAAATCGGCACACGTGGTTGAGCAGATGGTTCGTCAATTCAATGTTGATTTGATTGCGATTGGTAACGGTACGGCTTCACGCGAAACCGACAGCTTTGTGGCTGACGTAATTAAACGCGGCAACCTAAAAGCGCAAAAGATCATTGTTAGCGAAGCGGGCGCATCGGTGTATTCCGCGTCTGAACTAGCTGCAAAAGAGTTCCCGAACATGGATGTATCAATTCGTGGTGCGGTGTCTATTGCTCGTCGTCTGCAAGATCCACTGGCAGAGCTAGTGAAGATTGACCCTAAATCGATCGGTGTGGGCCAATACCAACACGATGTGAGCCAAACCATGCTCGCTAAGCGCCTAGATGCGATTGTCGAAGACTGTGTAAACGCCGTAGGCGTTGATGTGAATACAGCGTCTGCCGCGCTACTTACTCGCGTAGCCGGCCTTTCTAGCACCATCGCTCAGAACATCGTGGATTTCCGTGATGAGAATGGTCGCTTCGAAGCACGTACTACGCTAAAGAAAGTCGCTCGCTTAGGGCCAAAAGCCTTTGAACAGTGTGCTGGTTTCCTACGTATTATGGATGGTAAGAACCCGTTAGATGCATCATCGGTTCACCCAGAAGCTTACCCAGTAGTGAAAACCATTGCTGAGAAAAACCACAAAGACATCAAATCTCTGGTAGGTAACACCGACTTCTTACGTGGTTTGCACGCGGTTGATTACACTAATGAAAACTTTGGTGTTCCAACGGTCACCGACATCATCAAGGAGCTGGATAAGCCGGGACGCGACCCTCGCCCTGAGTTCAAGACTGCAACCTTCGCAGATGGCGTAAACAGCGTTTCAGACCTAGAACCAGGCATGATTCTAGAAGGTGTGGTATCGAACGTGGCTAACTTTGGTGCCTTCGTTGATATTGGTGTTCACCAAGATGGCTTAGTTCATATTTCAGCGCTGACCGATCGCTTTGTCTCTGACCCACGTGAAGTGGTTAAAGCGGGCGACATCGTGAAAGTGAAGGTGATGGAAGTGGATGTTCAGCGTAAACGTATTGCACTGAGCATGCGTATGAAGGACGAGCCTGGACAAGACAACCGTGCTCAACGTTCAAGTGCACCTCGTACACAAAACCGCTCGAATCAAAACTCGCAAGGTGGCCAACGCCGTCGTGAAGAGCCGCAACAAAACGCTGCAATGGGTGGAGCATTCGCTGCCGCTTTTGCTAAAGCGAAAAAGTAATCCATTAGCTCATCTAAAAAACTGATGTGCTTAAAACAGAAAACCTGCATCCCTTAGGGTATGCAGGTTTTTTTATTATGTGTTCAAAAAAGACATCGAAGCTTGGTTGACTCGTAAACTTTTGATTTATAAGACCACCAACATCTCTGATGGAGCATGAGGCGCAACAGCATGACCATAATGATACTTTATGACCTTACGTCGTTTCTCCATCTGTCCTTCCTGAATCGCCGCATCTAAAACATGCTTTGGCAGGCGGAAACGCATGGTATAACCTTTGCCTTGATCAGCACTGTATGTTTTCAGTGCCAATAAGCTGAACAGCCGATCAAAAGGGTCTTGTGGCTCTTCTTGGCTAACCGAATTGGCCTCTGACTCGTTCTCCATTTCATAACCTGGATGGTCTGAAGGATCCCAAGCCGACTGCTGCCTTCGTTTATCGTCTGATTTTACCTTACGCTCTGCATTGGTTCTCGCCAATGCTACTGCGGGAGCAACAGGCTCTCGGACTCTATTATCACGCGCAACTTGCTCTGTTTGCACATTAACGGACGGGGCGATTAATGGCACACTCACTGCAGTTGCAGGTGACACAATCATCGCGAACTCTCCTCAAGAATCGCCCATCACTATTGCCATAGCACTGTTATACCGAGAACGCACAACAGGCATAGCCCAACTTACCGCAATCAGCTCTGGAGAGAGTTAGGTCTGAGTATCATGCAACACGTTGGTGTTATACCAATCGTAGTAAATAACTGATCATCCTAGCTTGTTAAAATGCTCGATAACGGCGTTAGATTTTTTGATTGTAGAATAACTACTTATCGAAACTACTTGTCAAAAAAAGCTGCCTTGTTCTCAAGCCTTTTACCTACGCTATTTTTGAACACTTACTTACTGTGATTGGTATTAGCTTATATATCGACCAAGCCGGATATATATTTAGCAATTATTTTTGTGCGAAGCTGACAAGCTCACTGCAAAAGGCATCCGCTTCGGTCATAAACGGTGCATGCGAAGACTGGGTAAATATGTATTGCTCGGTATGAGGCAAGGCTGTGCCTAAGTCTTTCGCAACCTTGATTGGCACCAATCCATCTAATCGACCATACAAGCGTAGCATTGGTACTGAAATCTCAGGCAGTTGTTCACGCAGATCGACATCCGACAGCATCTTTAATCCTGCCAATAATGAGTCAGGGTTCGGCAACGGGCGAGACAGCACCGCTTGCTTGAGTTGTTTTACATCTTGCCTTGCTGAAGGGCTGCCCATGGCTTGCAATGCCATAAAGCGTTCGATGGTGGTTTGGAAATCTTCAACCAGTTGCTCGGTGAATGCGCTTAATACGTTGGGCTGAATGCCTCGCCATAACACGGGCTCTTTTGCAGCGGCGAATTTGGGAGAACTGGCGACAGTCACCAGCTTGCTCACGTAATCTGAGTGATGGAGAGCCATGTGCGTTGCGACCAAGCCTCCAAGTGACCAACCCACCCAAATCGCTTGCTTTGGTGCTTCGGCCAAAAGCTGCTGAGCAATCTCTTCAAGATCTTGAGCGTGGCAGTGCGCGCTGTGTCCATACCCTGGTAAATCGACAACATGCACTCGAAAATCAGCTTGTAATGCATTAACGGTTTGTTGCCATACCGCACCGTTCATTCCCCAGCCGTGAACCAGTACTAAATCAGGCCCTTGCCCAGAAACATGCCAATATAACGCGTCACTCATTCTCAATATTCCCTACTTTTTCCATCAGCGATAATCCGCGCTTTTCAGTATGGTGAGCAAAAGGAACACCATAACCCAAAAGCATCACGAGCTATGTTATCCGATTGGCTACAAAAACACACACCACGTCTGGTCACACCTCAATGCCACCTGTGCAAACTTGATAAACTGCCCAGTGATACACATCCTCGATGGTGCAATTCTTGTCTCAAACTCTTTCAGCCAGTACCACGCTGCCAACGATGTGGTTTAAAAACACTGCTCACAGTAGAGCAGTGCGGACAGTGCTTATCTCAACCTCCACCTTGGCATCGCCTCTACTGTGTCGGCGATTACACCTTCCCTACAGCAGGTTACATTCAGCAAATGAAGTACGCTGATAAGTTTTGGTTTGCACGTGATCTATCTAAGCTATTGGCATCACGTATCGAATATCCTGCTCCGCTGATCACCAGCGTGCCGCTGCATTGGCGTCGATATACTCATCGCGGCTTTAATCAAAGTAAGCTGCTAGCCGACTACACGGCTCAAGAGCTTGGCGTTGAAAGTGATGTGCTCTTTCGTCGAATTCGCTCAACGGCTTCCCAGCAGGGGCTGACTAAATCCGTACGATTACACAATCTAAAGAGCGCTTTTGCGCTGCGAAAACAAGACGTTCAAGGAACTATCCCCTCTCACATCGCGATAATTGATGATGTTGTAACCACCGGCAGTACTGTGTATCAATTATGCCAATTACTACTTGAAGTGGACGTTAAAAGGATTGATATTTACTGCATCTGCCGCACTCCTGAGCCCTCTGGATAAAAGCTGTGAATCACTACTTGTACAGCAATCCAACAAAAAAGGGCTGAATTACAAATCTGACAGGAGTAGAATGGCGCTAATAACCTACAAATCTACTCAGGTATTCGTCGTGTCAAATATTACTATTACAGAAACAGCTCAAACTCACTTTGCCAATCTGCTGTCACAGCAGCCTGAAGGTACAAACATTCGTGTGTTCGTGGTAAACCCGGGTACACAAAACGCAGAGTGTGGTGTTTCTTACTGCCCAACAGATGCTATCGAAGCGTCTGACACAGAGCTTAAATTCGAAGCTTTCTGTGCATACGTAGATGAGCTAAGCCTACCGTTCCTAGATGAAGCTGAAATTGACTTCGTTACTGACAAAATGGGCTCTCAGCTAACGCTTAAAGCACCAAACGCTAAGATGCGTAAAGTCGCAGACGATGCACCACTTGTAGAACGTGTTGAATACGCAATTCAAACACAAGTTAACCCACAACTTGCTGGTCACGGCGGTCACGTTAGCTTGGTAGAAATCACTGAAGACGGCGCAGCTATTGTAGCATTCGGTGGTGGTTGTAACGGTTGTTCTATGGTTGATGTAACGCTAAAAGAAGGCATCGAGAAAGAACTTCTTCAACAGTTTGAAGGTGAACTGACTGCTGTTCGTGATGCAACTGAGCACGATCGTGGTGAGCACTCTTACTACTAATCACTGATTTAGTGTTAGTTGTTATTTGAAAGGTTGATGCGCAAGCATCAACCTTTTTTGTTTTAGGGCTAAACAGATACGCTCGAACACGATCTCACTATGCTCTTGTATTCCCGAACGAAATAACCCGAATTCTCGGTTGGTTACCATCTTGAGTAAGGTATTCAAGTGATCGCAATCGGTTCCTGCTCTAATAATTCTAGGATATGAAAACTCGGATCTAGGAACTCAACGTCATTTCCCCTATATTAGAATGACTTTATAAGAAAGAATTCCAATGAGCTAAGGAGCGAGCGCAATGACAAAAAGGACCAAGCCAGAGATTTTGGCTCAGCAAACTGTCGCTCAATCAAAACTATTCTCTATCGAGTCTCTCGATTTACGCTTTTCAAACGGCGAACAGCGCACTTACGAACGCATGAAGCCTAGTGGCCGCAACGCAGTAATGATGGTTCCGATTACTGAACAAGGCGACATTCTATTGGTGCGTGAATACGCAGCGGGCACAGAACGCTATGAACTGGGCTTTCCGAAAGGGCTTATCGATCCAGGTGAGCAGCCAAACGAAGCCGCCGTTCGCGAACTCAAAGAAGAGATAGGCTTCGGTGCCAACAAGCTTACTCCGCTGAAGGAAGTGATCCTTGCACCCTCTTACTTCTCTAGCAAAATGACGCTGTTTATTGCAGAAGACCTCTACCCAGAAAAGCTAGAAGGTGATGAGCCAGAGCCTCTCGATATTGTGCGCTGGCCACTTGCTCAAGCCGAAGAACTGTTAACACATCTCGATTTCTGTGAGGCTCGGAGTATTACAGCCCTGCTTTTAAGCCTTCGTGTATTAAACAATAACTAGAACATTCAGGCTCGCTCTAAGAGTAAGAGAACATTTATGCCAATAACAAAAGATTTGTCTCACCTCCTACCCTCTGTCATTGAGATTGCTCGCTCTGCTGGTCAACTCATCTTAGAGATCTACGAGAAAAAGGATTACGAAGAGTTCATTAAGAGTGATGACACTCCAGTAACCAGTGCCGATCTTGCAGCACATAAGCTGATATTAAAAAAACTCAGTGAATTGACGCCTGATATTCCCGTATTATCCGAAGAAGACGCCGACATCAGCCTAGAGCAACGCTCTCAATGGGATCGCTACTGGTTAGTTGACCCACTGGACGGCACCCAGGAGTTCATCGCACGAAGTGGTGATTTCGCGACAATTATCGCCCTAATCGAGCATAACAAGCCAGTGATGGGCGTGGTATACGCACCCGTTTCAGGTGTGAGCTATTACGCTTACAGTGGCAAAGGCGCTTGGAAGATCCCAGACCTTAATGACAGCGTGAAAATCAAAACGCATCGTCACGAGCTGCCAAACCAGTCAATCGCCATGGCGATCAGCCGTCGCCAGGACATCAATCGCATCACTAGCCGTATGAGCTCAGCATGGAATTATGATTTGGTTCCTCTAGGCTCAGCAGCGCTTAAGGCCTGTTTAGTCGCAGAAGGCGCTGTGGATTGTTATCTGCGCCTTGGACCAACCGGAGAGTGGGATACCGCCGCAACGCAGTGCATTGTTGAAGAAGCTGGCGGACGTATCTTAAGTACTCAACTAGAACCGCTTTCGTACAATGAAAGAGAAACGCTAGAAAACCCGAACTTCATTGTACTCGGTGATGCAGATTTACCGTGGGTAGAAATTTTGCAAGGCAAAGACTAGGCGAGTTTGCTCCCTTTAACTGTCAGATATCCTCTAGATTCTCAGAACAAACAAAACGGGCACCTCAGTGAGGTGCCCGTTTTTTATATCTCGTAATTTAGTGACCCTTAGCCGTTTAGCTAAAAACGACCTTGATAAGTAAACTGGTACTTACCTTGGCTATCAGGATTACCCAACCATTTAAGCTGATTTTGCATCGTTGGCGGGAATTCAACACCCGGTTTAAACCACGCTGCAGATGTGTAGCGCTGGTTAGATGTTAGACTCGCTGAGAACTCACTGTCTACTTGAGTGCTCTTCTGAACGCCTTTGGCTGCAATTGTACTGTCTTCACAGGTTATGTCCGCAATCACAGGACCAAGGTCTAATGAACCAACAGGTGAATCGACTGCAGCACCAGACCAAGCCACAGTACCTTCACCAGACTGACACCAAGGTTGAGCATGAACCGCATGCTTGATCATCAGCTCAACCTTTCCACCAATTGAAACCGGGACTGGAATGGCTGGAGCATATTTCATCACGTTAGCAGCGGGCATTGATGCGACTAAGTTTTCCGCATACGCACCACTCATGCTGTACCCAACACGCCCTTTTCCTGACAAGTTCATGTCGCTATTACGACCAAAACGAACCGCTAATTCAGCTTTGGCTTGGAAGAGTTTAGAGAACTGAAAGTCCCACTGTACTGAACCGTAATTAACACGCTGCCAGGCGATATTATTGGCGCTGCCCTGCCAAACCGTTCCTTCAACACCTTCAATATTCAAGCCACGCACAGCCGGTGCATGTTTGAGTACAAAAGAGGCCGGTAGATGCAGCAACAGACTAACCGAGAAAAAGACAATAAAGATGCCGCCAAAAAGTAAACCTAACTTCAAAGATAAACCGCGTTTCACATTAACCTCGTTTAAACTGTAGTCGGTTGACCTCAATAACCCCTGGGTTATCGGAGCGATCAATGTCCATAAACTCAACCTCCACACCCTGTTTTTCTTTCAGGTATGTTAGCCAGTCAACGAACTTATTAAAAGGCACAGGTTTTACCCACACTTGCAACATTTCGCCACGTGGTTGCACGCGTATTAGCTCGATATTAAAGCGACGCATAGAAGCTGGCACAGATTGATTCAGAGGTTGACTGGCACTAATGCCGCCACTGCCTCGTAGTTCAACCACTTCATTGGCTTTATTGGTTACCCAAGCCAGTAGTTGCTTCTCGCTTTGAATGCGGGTCTGCGCAAGTTCAGCTCGCTGACTGAGTGGCTGGATTAGCCCCCAATAAACGACACCGACCACCAATAGAATTGAGCAACCAATCACTAGTCGTTGCTCTCTTTGACTTATTGAAGTCCACCACGCTTGGAGTGGCTCAATCATATTTCTCATCACTGATCTCCTTACGCAGGTTATTGATGGGGTTTAAGAGTAAAGCTGCCAAATACGGCATCACCATTACGATTCAATGGCCCTTGCTCAACGGTAAACTTCTCTTCAAGTTTCACTCGCGCAGTCTCGAAATATTGGAAGTCAGTACTTTTCGCTTCCAATCTCACCTCTGAGCGGTTGCCGTCGTAGCGAATACTATTCACTTCGATGGCTTTCACTTGTCCTAAAGTTTCTGGCAGTAACGCTAGCCATCCAAGTAAGGAATCACCATCACCCGAGCCACCATACTTCTTAGCTTCATCGTTCATCTGGCGCTTAAGGTAGCTGACCGTCGGAATACGCTGTTTACCAGGCAGCACCGCTCTAAAGATACGTTCACTCTCCGTTCGGTACGCTTCGGCTTGTGCTTCGTACTGCTGAACCTTTAAGGCTTGCTGAGTGACGATCACCGCCACCAGCAAACAAGCTGCGATCGCTACTTTTTGCCATACACGCCAGTACTTACTGAATGAAGATTTGGTTTTAAAGGTGCCAGTCAGTAAGTTTACGCCACTTGTAATGGCTTGTTGGCTCAGTAAAGACATCACCAGTTCAGCAGGTTTAGCTTGCCACTCAATGCCACTTTGCAGTTGAACGTCATCACTTGGCAGTGCGGTGTAGCTAAAAATCGTTGGTGATTGCTCTTCGTCATCTAAGGCAACCCAATCGCTTTGTAAGAACATCGCTAGCCACGCCTCATTGATCGACACTGCTTGATAGTTGCTTTGACGCAATAACCAATGTTGGTCGATCTGCAGCGCACTGATGCCTTGATCTTCTAAAGGCAACGCTAAGGTATCAGGCAATACTTTACGAAAGATAATGTTCGCTTCGCGGAAAGTATCCAGCGCCTGCTTAAGCCAATCACGTTCCACACCACACACTGTCGCGTGCGTTGCGTCTTTCTCTAAAATAGTCAGGTGTAAGTCTTCGATATCTTGTGCGACTTCGTCTTCTAATAAAAACGGCAGCATAGAATCGAACTGGCGAGCAGCACCTTTCGGGATCTCAACACGCTTAATTAAGCATTCACTTCCCGGCAATAAAGCGATACAGCTGCGCTTTTCAGCGTAAGGCGTTAACTCGTCAAGCTGATCCCAGCTAGACAGTTCACCGCTTGCTATCACTTCTTGTTGGCTTGTCGACCAAACTAACCACTGCACAGGGCTTTGTGGTTCGCTACTCAGTCGAACGGTCAGAAACTCGCTCACTGATTCCTCCAAAACGACGGCGTACTACCGTCACTGTTTCTCGATTACTACTATAGAAAAGCGTCCGTATACGTACACGTGACTGCTCAACTAATACCTCTGCATCTAGCTCAAAATAGGCGCTATCTACAGTTAAATATGCTTTCGCTTTTTTGCTGACTTCGGCACTCACACCCACAATAGCAGGCTCAGCCATAAACGCATCCACCGTATCCCAACCATCGAATGGGCGTTTGTCTATCAGCTGTTTGGCATCCGATTCACTTAAGCCGGGGGCAAACATCGCTTCCAATAACGGCGCCTGCTTTTCCGTAAGAGTATTCACATTCAAACGGAAATCGTCGCTCGGCAGAGCACAAACAAAGGGGCGAACCTTATTCATCACCTCACCAGTGACTTGATAAACCGAGCGTAGCTCGGACTCATCGGCCATTAAGCCATTCGCTGCCAAATAAGATGGCTTCATCGCCTCATAAGTACTGTCTTCTACACCAGCTGAAGAGGTGGTTCGGGTATCACTATCAACAAATTCCCAGCTTGAATGTGCAATAACCTCGGCCTGATAAGACTCAACATCTTGGTTTTCCAACAAGGTTTGCCAAACCGTAATTAAATAAGGTGTTTGGTTACTTGAAGTCGTCGCCACACCAGCCAACGCATTGAGATTAAAACATGCCTGAGCATCAACAATACGGCCTTTAACTTGACCATAATCCAACGGGTATACCTGTTCTTCTAACGCCCATGGTTGACTCAAGTTGACGGTATCACTGTCTTTGTAGCTTTGCCTAATGCCGTCTTGCACCAGCGCTTCGACACCAATGCTGTACCAGTAAGCCTGTTGGTAATTCAGTTGATTGCCCACGCGCTTAAATTGAGTAAACAGGCGTTCCGACATACTGCCTGCGATGGTTGCCATTATCGCCAGTAGCATCAGGATAATGATCAGCGCAACACCTCGCTGCTTGCGCCCCATGGCAGACCTTGTCAGTGCAAACTTATTAGTTCGATGAGTCATTATTCCCCTCATTACTACTTGAAGAGTCACTGTTTGAAGAATCATCGGCCTGATCTAGCGTGCCACCAGGGGTGAGATAAATACGCTCTATCTCACCATAATCTTTCAAGGTTAGCTTTAACCTTACCGCTTTCGGTAGCGATTTGTCGGCTTGCCACTCTTTCCCCCAGCGGCTTCCGTCATAAAACTCGAATTCCAAGCTTTCAACATCATCAAGCAAAGGCGTAATCACACCTTCTTGTCCTGCAGGAGTATCGGGGTAGCGCCACCACACACGCTCAAGCGTTTCTTCTTTAATGCGGTAACCCACTTTGGTGACTTCTCCGCGAGGAAACTGCTGCTGTGGGTTATGCCAGCCAAGGCGAGTAAACATGATGCCAACGCTGTCGGAATCCAGTAAATACTCTTTAATTAAGATCAGCTTAGATGATGCTTCTTCACCGTTGGTACGAAATTGTCGCACCGCCATCTGGCGAAAATCATTATCTAAAATGACTAAGCTACGTTGCAGTTGATTTAAACGAGCACTGCGCTCGATTGAAAGCTCGTTGCTGCGCTGAACCTGATTTACTACCTGATAAGCCGCCATGCTTAACGTGGCAAAGATAGCGATCGAGACCAAAACCTCAATTAAGGTAAAGCCTCTCCCTTTCGAAGATAGTCCTTGTTTACGAGGCACACGCTTATTGGCGGACATGCTCTTACTTAGCGACTTGCTCTGAGCTAACGACACGCTTTTACTTGACCACATAGCTGCGCACCGTGACCACTGGAGAAGCTTGTTTACTGGTTGCCACACTCACATCAAACGCCTTTAATAAATCATCGCTAGTATCGATTGGCGTGACCTTCCAAAACCACTCTCTCTCGGCCAACTCTTGTGTGCCCTGCGCTTTTTTTAGCTTCTCAGGATGCAGCATCACCAAAGCCATTTGATTATCAACGACCATAGCCGCGAAGGTTTTTTCTTCGAGATAACTGAGGGTATTGATGTGCTGAGTAACAGCACGAATCACACTGATCGCCGCAGTCGCAAAGATAGCGAGCGCAACCAATACCTCTAGCAGCGTCATTCCTCGAGAACCAAGGGGCATACCACGAAAACGATAAGGAGAACGGTTATTCCTCTTCATCTTCTTCTCCCGGTTCTAGCAGTCGAATCACACCATTGTCCAATACTCGAATACGCCAACCATCTTGTATGGTGTCTCCGGTATTTGGATAAAACGACAATACAAATGGCGTCATTTCAGCACTCGACAAGATGTAGATCTGTGGTGGTTTCGGCTTCTTTTCCTCTTCAAGATCAGCAAACATATCTTCATCAAACAAGCTTCCTGGGTTGAACAACCGATCATCGTCTTCCCATGCGCCACCACCTAAGGTCAGTGACAATGCGAGTTCTTCCGGTAGTTCAGTTAAAGAGGGGATTTTTTCAAAATCGACTTCTTGCCAGCCTTCAGACTTAAGCGCCATCAGTACATAGGTCGATTTCTTTTCATCAACTCGAACGCCAAAATCTAAGCCGCTCAAAATAGCCTCTTCATTGAGTAATTGAACTCGCTGATAAAAGCTTTGAGCGTATTTTTTAGCAACATCTTTGCTATTGGTAGGAATGGTCGCGATCACCGCAACCGCCGTTACTGACAGTAGTACCAACACCAAGAGAATCTCAATCAAGGTGAAACCTGGCTGTGTTTGCTTAGTTTTCACCTTTAGACTCCATCTGTTTACGTCCTACCATCAATAACGTATCAAGCATCAATAACGTATCAAGCATCAATAACGTATCAAACAATAAGCTGAAGCTTATTGGAAATCCTGCATGTTCCAGTTGCCGATATCCGCCGCAATACCTTCACCACCTTCTTGGCCATCAGCACCAAGAGTGAAAATATCAATAGTGCCGTTATCACCAGGGCTTAGGTATTGGTACTCGTTACCCCATGGGTCGTTTGGCAGACGCTTGATGTAGCCACCGTCGCGGTAGTTACGAGGCTCTGGGCTGCTTGGCTTAGAAACCAATGCATCAAGACCTTGATCCGTTGTTGGGTAAACGCTGTTATCCAGTTTGTACATATCTAGCGCGTTCTCTAGCGCCACAATATCAGTGATGGCTTTTTGTTGGTCAGCCTTCTCTTTGTTACCCAATAGGTTAGGTACAACAAAGCTCGCCAATACGCCAAGGATAACCACAACAACCATCACTTCTAATAGGGTAAAGCCTGATTGTTTCTTCATTCTGTTTTTCATTATTTTCTCCAAATTACAGACAGCGAGTTGAAGGTAATAATGTCCTTCTTCTCGTTAATCCAAAAACTAACGTCTTATGAGCAGTTGATTAACCACTCATCAAATTATTCATTTCAAGCATCGGCATCAGAGTCGCCATCACAATGAACAGCACTAAGCCTGCCATCAAAGCGATAAGTGCTGGCGTAAAGATACCTAACGCGATATTCACGGTCGATTCAAAGCTTTGATCCTGGTTATCTGCCGCTCTTGTTAGCATTTGCTCTAACTGACCACTCTGCTCACCACTGGCGATCATATGCAGCATCATTGGAGGGAAGAGTTTGGTTTGATCGAGCGCTTTACGCAGGCTTGCCCCTTCTCTAACACTGTCTGACGCCTGCAGTACTTGTTGCTTCACATGGTGATTCGACATTACATCAACCGCAACCTTCATCCCCTCAAGGATAGGAATCGCACTCGAGGTACAGATAGAGAGTGTTCGTGCAAAACGAGAGGTATTAATTCCTTTCGCGATCTTGCCGATCAGTGGAATGCTTAATAGCTTGCGATCCCAACTCATGCGAACACCCGGCTTTTTCAGAGCGGTCTTAATCAACACAATCACACCGATGATCAACAACAGTAATTGGATGCCCCAATTCTGGATAAATTCACTCGATGCCAATAAAAATTGTGTCGATTGAGGAAGTTCTTGGCCCATTTGGATAATCGGTTCAACGATCTTAGGTACCACGGTTGCCAGCAGGAACGAAACAATCGTCACCGCAAACACCACCAGCACCACAGGGTAGATCATCGCTTGCAGCAACTTAGAGCGCATCTTCTGACGGTTTTCTGCGTAATCAGCCAGTCGCTCCAATACCGCATCTAAGTGACCCGATTTCTCACCAGCCGCGACCATGGCTCTAAACAGTTCATCAAAGATATGTGGGTAATCAGCCAAGCTATCGGCTAGCGAATAACCTTCCGTTACCTTCGAACGAACCGCCAGTAACATGGTTCGAATACGTGGCTTTTCAGATTGCTCCGCCACGGCTTTCAAGCACTCTTCTAGCGGCATGCCTGATTGCACCAAGGTGGAAATTTGGCGAGTAATCAAAGCAAGGTCTGGCGTGCTGATACCACGCTTAAAGCTGGTCGAAGGCTGTGCACCTTTCGTCGTTTTAGCTTTAGCTTCGGTCATCTCAACCGGCATCAAGCCTTGTTCTTTGATTCTTTGGCGAGCCTGACGAGCGTTATCCGCTTCAATCGAGCCTTTTTTACTTTTGCCTTTGGCATCCAGTGCTTTGTATTCAAATGCCGCCATACTAGACTTCCTTGGTCACTCGCATCACTTCTTCTAGGGACGTTACCCCTTTCAGAACTTTGCTCAAGCCATCATCTCGAATACTTGGTGTTGTGCCACGAATTGCTTTCTCAATCGCCTGTTCACCAGCCTCACTGTGAATCAGCTCTTGTACCGAATCGTCAATCATCAATAGCTCATGAATACCAGTACGGCCTCGATAGCCTTTGTGACTGCAGCTTTCACACCCTTTGGCATGGTAAAGCGTTAGGCTGTCTTTCTTCTTCAACCCAAACAGTTTTTTCTGTTCTTTATCCGCTTCGTAAGGTTCTTTACAGTCGTTACACAGGGTGCGAACCAAGCGCTGAGCCAAAACACCCAGCAGCGAAGAAGAGATCAAGAAGGGTTCGATGCCCATATCACGCAGACGCGTAATTGCACCGATTGCCGTATTGGTGTGAAGGGTCGACATCACTAAGTGACCGGTCAAAGAGGCTTGAACAGCGATCTCTGCGGTCTCTAAGTCACGTATCTCACCAATCATTACCACATCGGGATCTTGACGAAGAATCGCACGTAAACCACGCGCAAAGGTCATATCAACCTTAGGGTTCACTTGTGTTTGACCAATGCCATCGATATCGAATTCGATCGGGTCTTCAACGGTTAAAATGTTTCGTTCATTGCTGTTGAGTTCTTGCAGGCCTGCGTACAGGGTCGTCGATTTACCTGAACCTGTCGGGCCGGTCACCAAGATAATGCCGTGTGGGCGCTGAATCAGCTTACGGAAGTTTTCATGGTTTTCTGCTGTCATACCTAAACTGTGCAAGTCTAGACGAGTGGCGTTTTTGTCCAACAGACGCATTACCACACGCTCACCGTGCGAAGAAGGCATGGTTGAAACACGAACATCAACCGCTCGGCCACCAATACGCAAAGAAATACGACCATCTTGTGGCACGCGTTTTTCCGCAATATCCAATTTAGCCATAACCTTTACACGTGACACGAGCAGCGGAGCCAGTTTACGGCTCGGCGCCAACACATCACGTAACACACCATCAATACGGAAACGGATCGACAGTGATTTCTCAAAGGTTTCGATGTGTATATCCGAAGCACCCTCTTTGATCGCCTCACCCAGCATCGCATTGATTAACTTGATGATTGGTGCATCATCTTCTGATTCAAGTAAGTCTTCGTCTTGAGGCAGTTCTTCCGCTAGTGAGAAGAAATCATCACTATCAGCACCAATGTCTTCCATGAGCTGACGAGCTTCCGACGAGTCACGCTGATAAGCATCGGTCAGTTTTTTATCAAACTCATCGAGAGTAATCGCTTGTGGCGTGAAACCATTTTTCACAAAACGACTCACTTCAATGATCGCCGCCGATTTCAGTGGCTCAACATAATAAAGTATCGGTGCGCGCTCTGGATGTTGATACTCCAACACCATCTTATAGCGATTCGCAAAGCTAAACGGCAAGCGCTGATAAGTACGTGCCGCCCCTACCAATTCAGCCATTATTCTGTTTCCATCTGATCAATGAAGGCTTGAAGTTCAGCCGGGTAATTCATGCTTTCGCCAAATTTAGGCAATACCGGGATGTTATCGTCTGCCATTAATTTCAGTCCTTGCTCAGCCTTGTACAACTGCTCAGCACGGATGAAGTTGTATTTACGCTGCGTGATACCATCGGCTGTCATACCATCACGAATAATGGTTGGTTTGATGAAGACCATTAGGTTCTTTTTCTCAACCTGAGTACTGGTTGATTTGAACAGGTGTCCTAGAACAGGGATATCGCCCAAGAACGGCACCTTAGATTCACTTTCCAGCGCTCGCTCGTCAATCAAGCCACCCAGCACCAGCATTTGACCGTCTTGAACAATCACTGACGTATTTAGCTGACGCTTAGCAAAACGAACATCTACTGCCCCGTTTGCGCCTAATACGTTCGATACTTCTTGTTCTATTTGCAGCTGAACTGAGTCACCTTCATTGATTTGTGGCACGACTTTTAGCTTGATACCCACTTCTTTACGTTCAACCGTTTGGAATGGGTTATCGTTACTTGAGCCTGCGGTCGAGCCAGTTAAAACAGGCACCTCTTCGCCCACAATGAACGACGCTTCGCCGTTATCCATCACGGTGATACTTGGAGAAGATAGGATATTTGAATTTGAATCGGTCGCTACTGCACTGATCAAGGCAGTCCAGTCACCCATCACTACGCTCATTGCCGCGCCATTAACGCCAGAAAGAGCAGAAGCTAACGTTGAGTAGTCACCGGATTCTGTGGTCGTTTCATTACGCAAAAAGGCGCCATTATCATCATAGACTGCGGTGGTCGTTTCAGTGTCTTTCGCTTCTTCTAAACCAACCATTACGCCACCGATTGACGCACCTGTGTTGCCATACTGAATCACAGCACCAGTATCAAGGTTACCCCATTGCACACCAAGGTTAATGCCATCACCCTCTGCCATCTCGACAATTAGGGCTTCAATCAATACTTGAGCACGACGAATATCCAACTGTGCGATCACATCTTGAAGCGCATTCATGATGTCCGGTTGTGCGGTAATCACCAACGAGTTGGTATCACTGTGAGCGGAGATCATCACTTGGTTACGTTGCGATGAGCTGCCTTTGGTTGAAGATTGCTTTTCTGATTGCAGGTTGTCCGACACGCCTTTCAGCACATCGACTAAATCTTCTGCTTTGGCGTATTTAAGGTAAATTACTTGGTTGTTGCCCTTGGTTGCCATTTCCACATCAAGCTGTTCAATCAACCTTCTTAAACGGCTACGTACCTTAGGGTCACCTGAGATAAGAATCGCATTGGTACGTTCATCGGCAACTAATTTAGGTTGTAGAAATGCAGGTGTGTTTTTCGCATCAGTGGTTTTGCTTAACGCATCAACGATACGTACCATTTCTGCCGCAGAAGCATTCTTTAGCTCAACGACTTCAATCTCTTTATCACCCGCTTGGTCAACACGCTTGATGATTTCAGCTAAACGGTTTACTACCGCCGCTCGGCCTGTAATAAGGATGATGTTGGCTGGGTCGTAGTGCACAACGTTACCCGCGCCTGCATTGTCGTTTAGTTGACGAAGCAGAGGAGAAAGTTCACGCACCGAGACATTACGAACCGTCACAACACGTGTCACCACGTTGTCGCCTTTGATCGTATCACTGTCTCCAACGACTGGAATTGCCGATGTTTTCGAATCCTTGGCTTTGATGATCTTAAGAACACCCGAGTCCATTTCAACGACCGCGTAGCCATACACCTCTAATACGTTTAAGAAGAAGCTGTAATATTGCTCTTCATTGAGTACGTCATAACTGCGCACATCAATTTTCCCGCGTACCGAAGGGTCAACGATGATGGTCTTCTCTAAGTTGCGGCCAACAATATTAATAAACTCTTGAATGTCAGTGCCCTTAAAGCTGGCACTAAAATCACTCGCGATGGCTGCGGGTGTGCAGATCAAGCTTCCTGCCAATAACCATGCACTTTTCTTAAACCAATGCTTCACGTACTTCTCCTACACTTTCGTCCTTCGTTAGACGCAAAGTTTTAAAATTCAATAAACACTTCATGTTGTTGACCATCTCTCTCGACCACCAGATTTAGCTCTGTTAGTTCTGAGATGGAACGGAATATGTTGCCCATAGCAGCAGGGTCTGTCAGGTCTTGTCCATTTAACTGAGTGGCAATATCTCCGTTTTGGAGCCCAACAGAGTTAAAAAGTTCTGAATCTTTGCCAGGGCTCACACGATAACCAATCACTTTATCGTCACGCTTCACCTGAGACAGTCGAACATATTGGAAGATTTGTTGTGGATCTTGCATTATCTTCGCTTTAATTTCGTCTAGCTTCTCTTCTTCGGAAGCGGGGTTATTGCCACGAACAGAAGAAGTGGTACGAGGTGGCGCAGGTGCTGATACCGCTAAACGCTTGTACTCAATACCTTCAAGCATCAAGGTTTCGTCTCGTCCTGAGTTATCAATGATAACGCGGTCGATTAATACCGCTTTTAACTTGGCTCGAGTGCCTTCAATCTCTTCATTAATTCCGTAGGTCGCTTGCGTGCCGCGATTGGCGATCACCGCTAAGCTCAGTTTTGGATTCGAGCTCGCGACTGCACCCACTAAAACGAGGTTTAATCGCGTCTTAGGCGCATCTTGGATAACTTGCTGTTCAACCACAGCGGGCGTGCTTGGGTTGTAAGCACCAAACATGTTGCTCTGCTGCAAAGAAGAGATATCAAGGGTCGATTGAGGTGCTGAAGACGATGAAGCCGTTGCTGTCCAAGGCGCGATAGTTTGCTCAGCAGGTTCGATAAACCATACAAGCTGCCCTAAGATCCATGCGGAAGCTGCAATCAATACACAACAGGTCGCTAAGCTTAGTTTCTGCTGAAGTACAAATCCATTCTCTAATAAGCGGCTCAACATAGGAGAATTCCCTACGCGATTTTTGAGCTCTAAAAAGTTCACTTTCCTAGTCCCTTTTCATGACGACAAACGCTGCAAATCATTAAACTTTCAGCTTTTTTATTCATTCGTTCGATACCAAGCTTATTTAAGCAATAAGATCCTGAACTATATCATAGCAAATCGATAAATCGGCATAACATGGCTATTTTGTATTATGACTTGAAAAAAATGCCAACCGCCTCCACTTTAAGCTTCTACTTAATGTGATAAGCATCATCAAAAACATGTTGCGCACTGTTCGTTACAGTTAAACCGCATTCATTTCTAACTGAAAAGGCACTGTCCTATATGAAAACGACTAATGAAGCTGTCAGACTCGATAAATGGTTGTGGGCAGCACGCTTTTATAAAACTCGTTCAATTGCTCGCAACATGGTCGATGGTGGCAAAGTCCACTATAATGGTCAGCGCAGTAAACCCAGCAAAATCGTAGAACTTGGGGCAGTGGTTACCCTGCGCCAAGGGAATGAAGAAAAGACGGTCACCATAGAGAAAATATCCGCACACCGCGGCGGGGCGCCAGTCGCTCAAACCCTCTATGAAGAAACCACCGAAAGCTTGGCAAAAAGAGAAGAGTTTGCACAACAACGCAAGCTAAATGCTCATAGCCCAGCACCAGAACGTCGCCCAGATAAAAAGCAACGTCGTGACATCATCAAGTTCAAGACTCAATAAGCTAGAAGGAATAGCCAAATGGCAGACCCAATGTCTACAAGTAATGTTTTAAATCGCTACCTATTTGAAGACCTATCAGTACGTGGTGAATTGGTACAGATGGACGAAGCGTACCAACAGATTATTTCTAGCAAGGAATACCCAGCTCCAGTACAAAAGCTGTTGGGTGAGCTACTGGTTTCAACGACGCTACTAACGGCGACCCTAAAGTTTGAAGGTTCTATCACGATGCAGCTGCAAGGTGACGGCCCAGTATCTCTAGCAGTTATCAATGGCGATCACGATCAGAAGATCCGTGGTGTTGCTCGCTTTGAAGGCGATATCGCAGACGACGCAGGTCTACACGCCCTAATGGGTAAAGGTCATCTAGTGATCACTATCGATCCTAAGAAAGGTGAGCGTTACCAAGGTATCGTTGGTCTTGAAGGTGACACGCTTGCACAAGTGCTTGAAGGCTACTTCGCTAACTCTGAACAGCTTAAGACTCGTCTATGGCTGCGCACTGGCGAGCATGAAGGCAAAGCACACGCTGCAGGTATGTTGCTACAAGTAATGCCTGACGGCACCGGTACTCCAGACGACTTCGAGCACCTAGAGCAACTAACAGACACCGTGAAAAACGAAGAGCTATTCACTCTAGAAGCGAACGAACTGCTTTACCGTTTGTACAACCAAGAGAAAGTACAGCTATTCACACCACAACCGGTTGAGTTCTTCTGTGGCTGTTCACGCGATCGAAGTGCAGCAGCAATCATTACTGTTGCTCAAGAAGAGATCTACGACATCCTAAGCACCGAAGGAAGCGTTGGTCTACACTGCGATTACTGTGGCACAAACTACTCGTTCGACAAGAATGATGTTGATGCACTGTACGCAGAAGCAGCAGATAAAGGCAGCAATACGGTTCATTAATTTACGGCGTACCAAAAACACGTAATTTACCCCAAAAAGGTCAGCCCTCAGCTGGCCTTTTTTGTGATCAAAATAGCGCAAACTCCGTAACATCTCGTAATAAAATCACCGCTTAATTTTAATCAATTAATAATGTTCTCGCCCCTAGCGCAAAGGTTTGCGTACAGGATAGACTAGTTGGGCCAATATGTGACGAGACGCTTAAAACCCCATGGCTAATATGGATATTTTTTGAGCTATATCCCTGTTTCCCCCGAGTCTCGTTGCTAGCATGGTGAGCAGATAACAATAAAAAATTAATACAAAATCCCTACAAAATATCCTACAAGGAGCACCTATGACCGTTATGGAACATACAAAGGCTGCACAAATTGATCTAACTAAGCACGGACTGACTGGCGTTACTGAAGTTCTTCGTAATCCTAGCTACGAGCAGTTATTCGTTGAAGAAACACTGCCAGGTTTGGAAGGCTACGAAAAAGGCGTAGTAACGGAACTAGGCTCTGTTGCGGTAGACACTGGTATCTTTACTGGCCGCTCACCAAAAGATAAGTACATTGTTAAAGATGACACGACCCGCGATACCATGTGGTGGTCAGATCAAGGCAAAAATGACAACAAACCGATTACAACTGAAGTATGGAATGAGCTGAAAGAGCTTGTGACAACTCAGCTATCTGGCAAGCGCCTGTTTGTCATCGACGGTTATTGTGGTGCTAACCCTGATACGCGCTTAAGCGTGCGTATTATCACTGAAGTAGCGTGGCAAGCGCACTTCGTTAAGAACATGTTCATTCGTCCAACTGACGAAGAGCTAGCAACGTTCGAACCTGATTTCGTGGTAATGAACGGTGCTAAAACAACTAACCCTAACTGGGAAAAGCAGGGTCTAAACTCTGAAAACTTCGTTGCTTTCAACCTAACAGAGCGCGTTCAAATTATCGGTGGTACTTGGTACGGCGGTGAGATGAAGAAAGGCATGTTCGCAATGATGAACTACCTGCTTCCTCTGCAAGGCATTGCTTCAATGCACTGTAGTGCAAACGTCGGCGAGAAAGGCGATGTAGCCATCTTCTTCGGTCTATCTGGTACAGGTAAAACTACGCTTTCAACCGATCCTAAGCGTGAGCTAATCGGTGATGATGAGCACGGTTGGGATGACGATGGTATCTTCAACTTCGAAGGTGGTTGTTACGCGAAGACGATTCGTCTATCTAAAGAAGCAGAACCTGAAATCTACAATGCAATCCGTCGTGATGCACTACTAGAAAACGTAACAGTTCGTGGTGATGGTTCTATCGATTTTGATGACGGTTCAAAAACTGAGAACACTCGTGTTTCTTACCCGATTCACCACATCGATAACATCGTTAAACCAGTATCAAAAGCCGGTCACGCTCAAAAGGTTATCTTCCTGACTGCTGATGCATTCGGTGTACTGCCACCCGTTTCTAAACTGACTCCAGAGCAAACGAAGTACCACTTCCTATCTGGCTTCACTGCAAAACTAGCGGGCACTGAGCGTGGTATTACTGAGCCAACGCCAACGTTCTCTGCTGCATTTGGTGCGGCATTCTTAACTCTCCACCCAACTCAGTACGCTGAAGTGCTTGTGAAGCGTATGGAAGCAGCTGGCGCTGAAGCTTACCTAGTGAACACAGGTTGGAACGGTACTGGTAAACGTATCTCTATCCAAGATACGCGAGGCATCATCGACGCTATCCTAGATGGCTCAATCGACAACGCTGAAACTAAGGTTATCCCTATGTTTAACCTAGAAGTACCGCTAGCGTTGCACGACGTAGATCCTACGATTCTTGACCCGCGTGATACGTACACTGATCCATTGCAGTGGGAAAGCAAAGCGAAAGATCTAGCAGAGCGCTTCATCAACAACTTTGACAAGTACACAGATAACGCTGAAGGTAAGTCACTGGTTGCAGCTGGTCCTCAACTGGACTAATCCAACCATCTGCTCGGGCTTAGCCAAAAGCAAACGCCCAATTTAAAATGATATTTTTGTAGCAAGCCCCTCTTTTGAGGGGCTTTTTTGTTGATGCTTGACCCTTTTTGTTCCACTCTGTTTTAAGACTATTGAAATTTAAGGCTTTCAGGGAATGAAAAAGGTATTCATGGTGTTCGGCATTGTGTTGGCTATCGCCGTTGCAACTATCGCAGCGCTGCTATTAAGCCTGCAGACCCAATACCGTGCGGATGTTGCCAACTTTTTTATCAAACATACGATTGAACAACCTGTATTCATTGAAGATGTTGAGTATCAGGCGCCTTATCACATCACCTTAATGGGCATTACCCAAAGCCAACCAGAAAAGCAAACACCTCTGTATATCGACAAGATCGATCTTTGGTTCAGCCCCAGCTCGATGACAGAGGCCAAACTGGTCTTTGAATCTGTTTTGATCAGCGGCCTACAATTAGAGGCAGACGATCTAAAAACACTGACTTCTTTATTTACCCAACCAAACATCAAGCTCCACCAGCTGGCCATCAACAATCTCGACTTTTCGACGCCAGAGTTTAATGCGCGAGGCATCGACCTACAGATCTCCGCCCCAACGTGGAACAACGATAACTCGCTGCTACCTTATGGAAAAACCCAACTCTCTGCCTCACAACTGTATTGGCAAGGTGAGGCATTCGATAATCTGTTGATTGACCTAGACTTAAAACCTAGCGACAGCACCCTTTATGGTGCTTCGTTTGACTGGCGTGGCGCCAAGATTTCTGGGCAAGCTGAACAATATCAACAAGATTGGTCGTTGGTGAATGTGACCGTCGATGGCTTACGACTCAATCAGAAGCAGACCCAAAACCTACTAAGCAAAGAATGGGATGTGGCAGGTATTCAGATCAATCACATCAATAGCTTAGATATTCTACGCAGCGACGTAGAGTGGCAAGATGGGCACCTCGCTGCCTTTGATGCCTCACTAGAAAATATCCAACTGCCTTTTGAAATCTGGAAACAACAGAAAGCCATTTTTTCTCTGCAAGCTGAAGGAGTGACCATTGATGATGACATGTTCATCGAGCCAAGCCTCAAGCTCAATCTAGAAACAAACCAGATTCTGATTGAAGATTTCTATACTCAATTCCTGCAAGGCACTGTTCAGCTCAATGGCGAAGTCACCCCTAGCAGCATTGAATTAGCGCAACTCGACCTACAAGGCATCAAGTGGATTACCGAAAACCAAGATAGCCCTCTAGTCGCAGCTCGACTAATACCTTGGCTTACACAAATCCAGAACGTCGAGATTAACCGACTTAATATAGAACGCAGCCAACTTATCCAACTAGCACAAACGCCTTACTGGCAGGTCTCTGGATTACATGTCGAGGGGCATCAAGTTCAACTGCTGCAAGATAGAAAACTGGGCTTATGGCAAGGGAAGCTGATGGCGAGCGCCAATGATGCCAGCTACCAAAATATTCTCAGCGCACAGCCCGTGGTTGAGATGAATAGCGAACAAGGAAAATGGACGCTGACTCGTCTGTTTGCACCACTCAGGAATGGCTACATTGAAGCCAATGCAACGCTCGATTTTAACCAAATCAGCAAGCCATGGAGCTTAGATATTTCTGCCGATGGGTTACCCATTGCGCCTATGCTGCAGCGACTTGAATTACCACTCGATGCAACCGGCTATGGCGAGTTTGAACTTCAAGCCGCAGGTTTATATGGCGACTCACTGATGCTCGGTTACTCAACCACAGGGCAACTCACTGGCAGCGTTCGCCAGGGTGTGATGACCTTTAATGACAAGCTTTCTGAAACATCGACTGATAACGTGTTTGAAATTCCAGAGCTTAATGCGCATTTTGACCGTGGGCGCTTCACTCTCGAACCGATGCATATTATTGGTGCATCATCAGCAGAGCAAGGCGAACAAAGGGTTCAAACGCTCAATGGCGAGGCTTCTGGAGAACTCGACTTGCTTAAAGCTGAGCAACACACCCTCTCGATTACCCTATCGGACCCATGCCATCAAATCTCAGGAAAGCTCACCCAAGCTGAGTATTCGGAGATTAACGACTGCCAACAAAAAAACGCCACTCCTCAGGAGTAGCGCCTTGTATCTTTAATCTGTATCTGTTAGCCAGTGTCAGCTATACGTTTACGTTGGAGTCTGTTGATAATCGCTTTTTGTAGTCAGGGATCAGCATATAGGTTCCCGTAAACTCTACCGCTTCCACATCGCCGCTATGAATGGTCACGTGAATGATGATACGTGCCTTTCTTCCTGACGCAAGGCGGTCCAAGTCACCACTGATCCCATCCAATGAAGTAGAGGCAACAGGGTTTTGCTCAACCGGGTGACGATAACGAATATTACTGTCTGCCAGCACGATATCACCGGTCAGCCCGCGTTCTTTCATCAATAACCAAGTCATCCCCCAACCAGTTAAGGTCGCTAAGGTAAAGGCAGAGCCTGCAAACATGGTATTATGCGGGTTCAAGTTGGGATTCAGCTGAGCACTACACTCAAATTGGTAACCCGTGTATTGGTTGATCTTGATGCCCATCTTGTCACTGATCGGGATCTGATGTTCCCAGCGCTGCTGAAGCTCATTACACCACTCAGGCTTACGCAGAACGTCTGCCATTGGGTCAAGATGCTTAACCATCTGTTGGTGACGCACAGGGCCACGTTGATCGTTAATCTCACCGCGACGTTCAAATTCATTCTTCTCATAGAATGAGATCGCATCTTCACGTGCATTACACACCAAGCGCTTAGCACCCTCTTGGCGAGCCAATGACTCAAGTGCGACTAGAATCAACGAACCCATGCCTTTACTTTGGCGAGATTTCTTCACCGCCATATAGCGGATCTGACCTTCCAGATCTGGGGTGATATACAGACGACCAATCGCCATCGGGCGACCACGACCATCAACAATCATGCGATGGTGACTCATTGGGTCATATTCATCGCGCTCAGAACCTACCGGCATTCGCCAAGGTTCACGGAGCATCTGCCAACGAAAATGGTAATACTTGTTTAGCTGATTTTCGGTGGTTGGTGTTATGAGTTTAAACATGCTTATTCCTTTAAGCCTAAACCTGCAGCCAGAATGTCACTGGGCCATCATTAACCAAAGACACTTTCATGTCGGCTGCGAATCGGCCACGTTCCGTTGGTAACACTGATTCACACTGGTCAGAGAAATAGTTATAAAGACGCTCAGCATCTTCTGGGTGAGCACCACGAGAGAACCCTGCTCGAGTCCCTTTCTTGGTATCGGCCGGCAGAGTGAATTGAGACACCACTAATACCTTACCTTCTACTTGCTTCACGTTGAGGTTCATTTTATCGTCTTCGTCTCCAAAGACACGATAAGTGGTCACTCGTTCCATCAAACGTTTGGCTTTGGCTTCGTCGTCACCTTTTTCTACGCCTAACAAAACTAATAAGCCTTGTTCAATCTCACCAACTACTTCGCCATCAACACGGACGGCAGCTTCACTTACTCTCTGGATCAGTGCTATCACTGTTGTTTCCTTGCTCTGTGATTTTGTCTTTATCCGACGAGTGTACCATTTCTTTCGAGTCACTCCACTGTTCCTGCTCACCCAATGCAGCGGTCACCTCAGCACCCACCAGCACAATCAACCAGCACAAATAAACCCAGACAAAAAGAATTGGTATTGCCGCCAATGCGCCATAAATCAACTGGTAAGAAGGGAATTGAGTAATGTAGGCCGCGAAGCCTTTCTTACTGAGTTCGAACAACAGAGCCGCCACTAGAGAACCTGCAGCCGCATGAGAAAAGTGTATCTTTTTGTTGGGAACCAACAGGTACAGACCGAAAAACGCAAAGAAAGAGAGAATCAAAGGCAGTTTGCGAATTACGGTATTAAAGGCGCCAGATACGACTTCATTTTGTAGCAGACTGAGCGATGTCACATACGAAGTGGCAGCAATACTCGCCCCAACCAAGATCGGCCCAAGTGTTAGCACCATCCAGTACATTGAGAACGACAATACCGCACGTCGCTTCTCATTAACACGCCAGATGTAGTTTAGGTTCTTATCGATATTCGAGATCAACATCAGTGCCGCAATGAACAAGAACACACTACCGACCGCCGTCATCTTACCCGTGTTGGCAACAAACTCGAGCAAGGCACCGTGCACCGCATCTCCTGACGCTGGAACAAAGTTGATAATAACGAAGTTTTGAATCACGATACCAACATCAGCAAAGATGGAAAATGATGACAAGATAGAGAGCAGAACCGTCAACATCGGTACGATCGAGAGCAAAGTAATGTACGCCAAGTAGCCCGCATTCACGTTGACTCTATCGTGCGTCATTCGCGCCAAAAGATAGCGAGAAAACTGAATACTGAGTGTGGCGACCTTTTTTATCTTCAACTTGTAACTCCCTTGTAACTCGTTCATAGTCCTAATTAATATTCCGTTACTTAACTATAGGAAACTAGGATGCCTTATTTAATAGTTATAGTCCTCTCTATTTTTACTCTTACTGGATGCCAGTCAGCTTATTACTCCGCCATGGAGCAAGTGGGTTACCACAAGCGTGACATTATGGTCGATAGAGTGGAAGACGCTAAAGAGTCGCAGCAGGATGCTCAGGAAGAGTTTACCAGCGCACTTGAAGCCTTGAGTAGCCTGACTAATTTCAGTGGCGGCGACCTTGAAGACATGTACAACCAAATCAATGATAAATACCAAGACAGCGAGAAAGCCGCGCAAAATGTCAGTGACCGCATTGCTGCGATTGAAGATGTGTCGGATGCGCTGTTTGAAGAGTGGCAGAGTGAGTTAGATCTCTACACCAGTGATTCACTGCGCCGCTCGAGCGAGCAAAAGCTTCGTGAAACTAAATTGTCTTACCAAACGATGCTGTCAGCAATGAAGCGCGCCGAGAAGAAAATGGACCCAGTGCTCAATACCCTTCGCGACAACACGCTTTACTTGAAGCACAACCTCAATGCGAGCGCTGTCGGCTCGCTGCAAGGTGAGTTTATGAGCTTAGAAAAAGACATCGCCTACGCAATAGAACAGATGAATGCTGCGATCGCCGAATCGGATAAGTTCCTTGCTCAACTAAACCAGAAATAACGCCCGTAGGCACAAATAAAGATAAGCCCGTATGAACCCAATCATTATTACTGGCGGCCCTGGCGCCGGAAAAACCACATTGATCAATGCTTTGGGTGATGCGGGTTACCCCACCTTCGCTGAGTCCTCTCGCCAGTTAATCGAACAGCAGAGTCAACTTGAGAACGGTATCTTACCTTGGTTAGACCTTCCAGGCTTTGCTCGCCTATGTTTAACCGTCATGAGCGAACACAAAGACCAAGCCAGTCAGCATCCTGTTGCCTTTCTCGATCGCGCCATTCCAGATATCTGTGGCTACTTGGCTCAGGCGAAACTAGAGATAAACACAACCTACCGAGAAGCGAGCCAAGGTTATCACCCCCAAGTGTTGTTCTGTCGCCCTGAGGCTTCAATTTATGTCCAAGATGATGTGAGACCTTATCCGTTTGAGGAGGCGTTAGAGATTCACCACGCGTTAGAAAGAGTCTACCAAGAACTTGGTTATGAGGTGGTTGAAGTGCCGTTTATGCCAGTCGAAGAACGGCTTCAATTCGTTGAGCGTTACTTAGGTATCAAAAGCTAGATCCCCAACTCGGTCGTTCCTCCCTCTTGAGGATGACGAAATCTCGTTTAACCGTATCTAAACAAACTAAAAAACAAAAGCCCCGAGCAGCTAGGCTACTCGGGGCTTTCTTATCTACTTAGCTAGAAGCTAGTCAGCTGGCAATTAAGCCTTAGCTGGACGTGCTGCACGCTTACGTTCGTTTTCAGTAAGAAGCTTCTTACGGATACGAATGCTTACTGGCGTTACTTCTACTAGTTCGTCTTCGTCGATGAACTCAAGAGCTTGCTCTAGAGTGTGACGGATAGGTGGCGAAAGAACCTGTGCTTCATCAGTACCAGATGCACGAACGTTCGTTAGCTGCTTACCTTTCAGACAGTTTACTGTTAGGTCGTTTGAACGGTTGTGAATACCGATGATTTGACCTTCGTATACTTCATCCGCGTGCTCAGCAAATAGACGACCACGTTCTTGTAGGTTGAATAGTGCGTAAGTCAGAGCTTTACCAGTTGCGTTCGAGATTAGAACACCGTTGTTACGTTGACCGATTACGCCGCCTTTGTGAGGACCGTAGTGATCAAATGAGTGGTAAAGAAGACCAGAACCAGACGTTAGAGTTAGGAACTCAGTTTGGAAACCGATAAGACCACGAGAAGGCATCATGAAGTCCATGCGAACACGGCCTTTGCCATCTGGAGACATATCAGTTAGCTCACCTTTACGTAGACCGATGTTTTCCATGATGCCACCTTGGTGCTCTTCAAGCACGTCGATAGTCACAGTTTCAAACGGTTCAGTTAGGTTGCCATCTTCGTCTTTCTTGATGATAACTTCTGGACGAGATACAGCTAGCTCGAAACCTTCACGACGCATGTTTTCGATCAGGATAGATAGGTGAAGTTCACCACGACCTGAAACACGGAAACGATCTGGGTTATCAGTTTCTTCAACACGTAGTGCAACGTTGTGTACTAGTTCTTTCTCTAGACGCTCAAGGATGTTACGTGAAGTAACGAACTTACCTTCTTTACCCGCGAACGGAGAAGTGTTTACTTGGAACGTCATTGTTACTGTTGGTTCATCAACAGAAAGCGGAGTCATTGCTTCAACATTGTTTACGTCACAGATAGTGTCTGAAATTTTCAGCTCACCAAGACCAGTGATTGCAATGATGTCGCCAGCGTTAGCTTGCTCAACTTCGTGACGGTCAAGACCTAGGTAACCAAGAACTGTACCTACTTTACCGTTACGTTTTTTGCCTTCTGCATTGACGATAGTTACTTGTTGGTTTGGTTTAACAGAACCACGAGTAACACGAGCAACACCGATAACACCTACGTAAGAGCTGTAATCAAGTTGCGAAATTTGCATTTGTAGTGGACCGTCAAGGTCAACTGCAGGCGCGTCTACTGTATCAACAACAGCTTGGAACAATGGTTCCATGTTCTCGCCAGTTTCGCCTTCAGTCATTGTTGCCCAGCCGTTTAGAGCTGAAGCGTAAACAACTGTGAAGTCTAGTTGCTCATCAGTAGCACCTAGGTTGTCGAAAAGGTCGAATACTTGATCCATAACCCAATCAGGACGAGCGCCTGGGCGGTCAATCTTGTTGATTACAACGATTGGCTTAAGACCGTGTGCGAATGCTTTTTGCGTTACGAAACGAGTTTGAGGCATTGGGCCATCAACTGCGTCAACGATAAGCAGAACAGAGTCAACCATAGACATGATACGCTCAACTTCACCACCGAAGTCCGCGTGTCCCGGAGTATCTACGATGTTGATGCGGTAATCATTCCAGTTGATTGCTGTGTTCTTAGCAAGAATGGTAATGCCACGCTCTTTTTCGATGTCATTCGAATCCATGACACGCTCTTCAGCTTCACCACGAGACTCAAGAGTGCCTGACTGTTGTAGCAGTTTATCAACCAAAGTCGTTTTACCGTGGTCAACGTGCGCGATGATCGCGATATTTCTTAACTTATCAATCTGTGGAGTAGACATGGATTCTCGATTCACTCATAAAAGTAGCCGTCACTTATCTCAAAAGTTTGGATAATAACCGCTAGCTTGATTTAAAAAACGGTCAATAATATACCAGATTCTAGACAAAAACCCAGAAATATGTGATCTGAACCGGGGCTTTTTTCTTTATTAGCGATTCATATCCGCTTAACTTTGATTCAGTACAGTGTTGAACAGCCCAATTCGTAGGACTCTAAAAAAGTATTACCTGCGAGTGGCGAACCAAATCTCCCGCAAAATAACAAAAGTGGATTGACAACTTAGGCAATTCATTGCTGAATGGTGCTCGCTTATGTCTCATATTGGTGCACAGACAAACAATTGCACCAATAAGGTGCGCCCGGAGATCATTTTGGTGCAAAAACCAAATTAAGCAAAACCGAAAAACAAGTAAATCATTGAAATTAATGGAATAATTTTTTTGGCACGTTTTTGGCTATAGATAAATCAGCATCGATTAATGCACTTATAGACATTAATCAATGCTAGTTTCAACCGAATCGAGCTAATACCGAATTAATAACACTGGAGGTTATCCAAGATGTCAGTAGAAAATGTACTATCCCTGATCCAAGAGAACGAAGTTAAATTTATCGACTTACGTTTTACTGATACAAAAGGTAAAGAGCAGCATATCTCTATTCCTTCTCACCAAGTTGATGCAGACTTCTTCGAAGAAGGCAAAATGTTTGACGGCTCTTCAGTAGCTGGTTGGAAAGGCATTAACGAATCTGACATGGTAATGATGCCAGACGCAGCATCTGCTGTACTGGACCCATTCACAGAAGACGCAACACTAAACATCCGTTGTGACATCCTTGAGCCTGCAACAATGCAAGGCTACGACCGTGACCCACGCTCTATCGCTAAACGTTCTGAAGAGTACCTACGTTCTACAGGTATCGCAGACACAGTTCTAGTTGGTCCAGAGCCAGAATTCTTCCTATTTGACGACGTTAAGTTCTCAAACGACATGTCTGGTTCTTTCTTCAAGATCGATGACGTAGAAGCAGCTTGGAACACAGGTTCTGACTTCGAAGGCGGTAACAAAGGTCACCGTCCTGGCGTTAAAGGCGGTTACTTCCCAGTAGCTCCAGTAGATTCATCTCAAGACATCCGTTCAGCAATGTGTCTAGTAATGGAAGAGATGGGCCTAGTTGTTGAAGCTCACCACCATGAAGTAGCAACTGCGGGTCAAAACGAAATCGCTACTCGCTTCAACACGTTAACAGCGAAAGCTGATGAAACTCAAATCTACAAGTACGTTGTACACAACGTTGCTCACGCATTTGGTAAAACAGCGACATTCATGCCTAAGCCACTAGTTGGTGACAACGGTTCTGGTATGCACGTTCACCAATCTCTAGCAAAAGACGGCGTTAACCTGTTTGCTGGTGATAAGTACGGCGGCCTATCTGAAATGGCTCTTTACTACATCGGTGGTGTAATCAAGCACGCTCGTGCAATCAACGCGTTTGCTAACCCATCAACTAACTCGTACAAGCGTCTTGTACCTGGTTTCGAAGCACCTGTAATGCTTGCTTACTCAGCACGTAACCGTTCTGCTTCTATCCGTATCCCAGTAGTACCAAGCCCTAAAGCACGTCGTATCGAGCTACGTTTTGGTGACCCAGCAGCTAACCCATACCTATGCTACTCAGCAATGCTTATGGCTGGCCTTGACGGCATCAAGAACAAGATTCACCCAGGCGAAGCTATGGATAAAGATCTATACGACCTTCCTGCAGAAGAAGCAGCTGAAATCCCAACAGTTGCAGAATCTCTACAAGAAGCTCTAGCAGCGCTTAGCGAAGACCGTGAGTTCCTAACAGCTGGCGGCGTATTCTCTGACGATTTCATCGATTCTTACATCACTCTGAAATCTGACGACGTACAACGCGTGAACATGGCTACACACCCACTTGAGTTTGAACTGTACTACTCAGTTTAATCTCCTGTAGAGATAAGCCATTTCTTACTGCAACCTTGTAAGAATCGCTGACTAAATATTAGGCTCGCCTCGCAGGCGGGCCTTTTTTATATTCTCCCTCCCCCCGCTTCCTCGTACCATACCTTAGACAAAAGCCCTCAGAGGCTGTCGCGCTAAATACAATAAAACCAACGCCAAACGTGAAATCACCTAGCGGTGAAAAGAGGCTAAAGATATGAAAAACATACTGTTCCTAATCGGGTTAACAGTCGCGCTCTCGTGCTCTGCTCAAACGGTGTATACCTGGATAGATGAAGATGGCGTGCTCCACTTTAGTGATAACCCTAGCGCTCAAGATGCCGAGGCTCTTCGCCTGCCAGATGTGCAAGCTTCAGCACCCGCCCCTAAATTTGAGGCCTCAACTCCGGTTGACGCTACTGCTTCCTCTACAACTAAAACGGCAACGCCAGCCAAAACTCAGGCAGAAACCGAAACCACAAAGCGCGAGGTTCCTACTCAATTAGCCCTCACCATGTTGACTCCAGTTCATGATCAAACCATTCGTAGTAATCGCGGCTTAATCCCGATTCAGATAGAACTCAACCGAAAGCTTGGTATAGGTGAGCAATTACAATTGATGCTCGATGGCCGTCGATATGGCGCCCCACAGACCCAACCTATTTGGGAATTAAAAGGTATCGATCGAGGTACTCACACCATTGCAATTCAAGCACATAGAAGCGGCAAGCTTATTGCATCTACTAGTCCAGTCACCGTGTATTTACATCGAGCGACGCTCAAGTAGGCCAATGTGTTAAAAGAGGCCAAATAACCTCTACTTTTCACCTAATCGAAGCAGCTTTCAGCGACTCTAATGAATTATCTTTAGCTTCTGGTTGATATGCGCCATACTTGAACTTAGCTACGCACCAATTTGGTGCAGTGAGAAAAACACCAGTTCAAGGACGAAATAGTGAATCGATCAGCCAAAAGCGACAGCATAGATACACACCATCTTTCCAGCGCCATTCTCGACAATATGGTGACTTCGACATTAATGCTCGATGAGCAATTGTATGTCCGATACGCAAATCCGGCGGCTGAGCAGCTCTTTTCACAGAGCGCACGACGCATCGTTGATCATCCACTGAGCCAACTTATCCAACACGCTTCACTTGATTTGGCGCTTCTGACGCAACCGCTACAAAGTGGCCAGAGCATTACCGACAGTGACGTTACCTTCGTTGTTGATAACCGCCCACTGATGCTTGAAGTCACGGTTAGCCCAATATCTTGGCAGCGAGAGACGCTGTTATTGGTTGAGATGCGCAAGATAGACCAGCAAAGACGCCTTAGCCAAGAGCTCAACCAACATGCACAACAACAAGCGGCTAAGTTGCTGGTACGCGGGTTAGCACATGAGATCAAAAATCCACTCGGAGGCTTAAGAGGTGCGGCGCAGTTACTTGGGAAAATGCTTCCTGATCAGTCTCTTAATGAATATACGCAGATCATTATTGAGCAAGCCGACCGCTTAAGAGCATTAGTCGACCGTCTGCTTGGCCCACAGAAGCCGGGGACTAAATCAGAAGAGAACCTTCACCAGATACTTGAGAAAGTCAGGCAGCTCGTAGAGCTCGAATCGGGTTCAACGCTCGCCATCGAAAGGGATTACGACCCGAGCCTACCGGACATCTTGATGGATTCGGCACAGGTTGAACAAGCGATGCTCAATATCGTGAGCAATGCAGCGCAGATTCTAAAGACTCAAGATTCTGGCAAAATCACCATTCGCACCAGAACGGTGCATCAAGCAAATATTCACGGGCAGCGACACAAACTCGCAGCGCGCATTGAGATCAGCGATAACGGTCCGGGCATCCCCGATGATTTAAAAGACACGCTGTTTTACCCAATGGTCAGCGGACGAGAAGGTGGAACAGGGCTGGGGCTATCGATTTCTCAAAACCTGATCGATCAACACAATGGGAAAATTGATGTTGAAAGCTGGCCAGGCAACACAACATTCACGATTTATCTACCGATTTAGGTCATAAGAACCTCGCTATTGGACAGCGAGATGAAAGGCTTAGCTCGGTAACACAAAGATTAAGACATCATAAAAACAACAATGATTATCACAATAGATTTGGCTGCAAAGGAATTGAATTATGAGTAAGGGATACGTTTGGGTCGTCGATGACGACAGCTCTATCCGCTGGGTAGTAGAGAAAACACTTTCATCTGCGGATATTAAGTGTGAAACATTTGCTGATGCTGAGAGCGTGTTGCTTGCGCTTGAGCGCGAGACACCGGACGTATTGGTGTCTGACATTCGCATGCCCGGCATTGACGGGATTGAGCTGTTGCATCAGGTTCATCAACGCTCTCCCGACCTGCCCGTGATCATTATGACCGCGCACTCAGACCTTGATGCGGCGGTGAATGCTTATCAAAAAGGCGCCTTTGAATATCTTCCAAAGCCGTTCGATATTGATGAAACACTGACTCTAGTCGAACGAGCGATCGCGCACAGCCAAGAGCAGAAACGCGAACAAGCCAGTGAGGTCGCTGAAGACACCAACGCGCCAGAAATCATCGGTGAAGCACCGGCAATGCAGGAGGTTTTCCGAGCGATTGGCCGTTTGTCTCGCTCATCCATATCCGTGCTGATCAATGGTGAATCGGGGACTGGTAAAGAATTAGTCGCGCACGCGCTGCATCGTCACAGCCCAAGAGCTAAAAAGCCCTTCATTGCGTTAAACATGGCGGCAATCCCTAAAGACTTGATCGAATCAGAGCTGTTTGGCCACGAGAAAGGCGCCTTTACTGGCGCTAACAGTGTTCGCCAAGGACGATTCGAACAAGCCAACGGCGGTACTCTGTTTCTTGATGAAATAGGCGATATGCCACTCGATATTCAGACTCGACTACTGCGCGTGCTTTCTGATGGCCAATTTTATCGCGTCGGTGGACATTCTGCGGTTAAGGTTGATGTTCGTATCGTTGCAGCAACCCACCAAGATCTTGAGCGCTTGGTGCATGACGGTGGTTTCCGTGAAGACCTTTTCCATCGACTGAACGTTATCCGAATCCATATCCCGGCACTTCGCGAACGTAAACAAGACATTGAAAAGCTGACTCATCACTTCCTAGCATCCGCCGCCGAAGAGCTCGGTGTTGAAGTGAAGACACTGCATCCTGAGACCATTTTGAAGCTCAACCAGCTCAATTGGCCGGGTAACGTGCGTCAGCTTGAAAACATTTGTCGTTGGCTTACCGTGATGGCCAGCGGCAGCGAAATTCTTCCTTCAGACCTGCCACCAGAGCTGCTAGAAGAAAAAGTGGTGACCACTTCAGGAACTGGAGATAACTGGCAACAACTGCTCGCTAATTGGGCAAAGTGTGCGCTTGATTCAGGAGAAAAAGAGCTGCTAACTTATGCTCTGCCAGAATTTGAACGTATACTGCTAGAAGCTGCACTCCACCACACTAATGGTCATAAACAGGATGCAGCTAAGGTTTTGGGATGGGGAAGAAACACCCTAACTCGTAAACTCAAAGAACTGTACTAGACCTTATATGATTCTCGATGCAGCTACTTTTTAACCAAAAAAGTGTCGCTTGGTTTGAATAGTGTCGGTACAATTACAGTACACTATTCACCAAAGTTGTAGCTAAAGATGTCTTTGAAAACACAAATTACTTTGAGAACCGCAGTGGTTCTGCCATTCGTGATGATTTTTCTGTTCACTATGGGTGTAATGGTTTTCACTCAAAAGCTAAGCTACAAAGAGATGGTGAGTGATGTTAGTGCACGCCAGCTGACATCACTGACTGACAATGTTCATCAAAGCCTGTCTAATTTTTTAGAAAAGCCATTTCACGCCAACCTCTCGCTCAGCCATAACATCGGCTACCACCATCTTTATCAAGCAGGCAATCTTAGTAAGGTCCAAGACTATATTTTTTATACGTTTTCAGACCATTACACTGCTGTACCTCAACTCGATGCGATCGGCTTTGGTTCTGAAGATGGTAACTACGTCGGTTTCCGCAAAGAAGCCAACAAAGGCTACACCTTGATGGTGCAAGACGAACGCACCAATGATCAGCTGGTCATTTACCGTGGCAGCAAAATTAGTGAAGACATTCGATCGGTGATTTCAGGTTACGATCCTAGAATCCGTCCTTGGTACACACCCATTGCGACACAGAAAAAACCGTTATGGTCACCAATTTATGCCAATGCTGACGAACGTCAAGAAATCACCTTATCTGCTCTAGCGCCTATCTATGATGATAATGAATTCAAAGCCGTCGTAGTCAGCGACATCAAAATCAATACCTTCAATGCGTTTCTCAGAAAGCTCAAAGATAGAACGGATGCCTCTGTTTACATCATCGATAAGCAGCAACGCTTGGTCGCGCACTCAGGCGGAGGCAGTGTCGTTTCATGGGGCACAGGACAAACCAACAAAGGGCAACGCAAACTAGCAACAGAGAGTGCTAATCCAGTCATACGTGAGAGTGCTAGCTACGTAGAGCAATTCCACCTAATCGAGAATTTGGGCGAGCAGCGCTTTAGTTTTAGCCTAGACAACGAACGCTACTTCAACCAAATCACCCCATACGAAGATGAGCACGGGCTCACGTGGTTTATTGGGGTGTCGATCCCTGAAAGCAATCTGCTCGGTGAATTGCCAGAAAATCAAAGAAACAGTTGGTTGCTTGGGCTAGCACTGAGCTGCATTGGGGTCATTGCAGGATTAATTGCCTTTAATCGCGCAACCCAACCCATCACCTCGACAGCGGATGCGGCAAAACGCCTTGCTAAGGGCGATTGGGACGCGAGCATGCCAAAAACAGGGCATATATATGAAACCAGCATGTTGGTCGAGTCATTCAATGAAATGACCAACAACTTAAAGGCTTCGTTTCATGCATTACAGTCTCAACTTACCTATGACTCATTAACCAAGCTATACAGCCGTGAAGGCTTTATTGACGCTGCCAAGAAACACCCCGACAACGAAAAAGGCACACTGTATTTGATTGGTATTGATCGCTTCCGAGACATCAATGACAGCCTAGGTCATTACAATGGCGACCAGCTACTTATCATTGCGGCCGCTCGTTTAAGAGGCACACTGCCATCCGAATACCTACTAGCTCGCACTGGTGGTGATGAGTTTGCCATCTACGCGCCAAACGTAACGCAAAGCGATGATGTTCAGCTGCTGACTAACCGCTTACTTCAAACCTTCGCTTCCCCATTTTCAATGGAATCGGAAAGCGTGGTGATTAAGGTATCGATGGGGATAGTGAATGTCTCGAATCTTCACGACATTACACTCCTGCTACGCAGCAGCAGCATTGCATTGAGCAATGCGAAACAAGACAAAACCAGTGTCTGTATTTATAGCCTTGAAATGGGCAAAGCATCGAGACATCGCACCAAGATGTTAGCGCGGATGAACCGAGCGATTGAGCTTCAACAGTTCGAACCGTTTTATCAGCCTATTATTGATCTGGAATCTGGCTCGACCATAGGAGCAGAAGCTTTAGCTCGCTGGATAACGGATGAAGGGGTGATCTCGCCACTCGAGTTCATTCCTCTCGCGGAAGAGAGCGGGCTCATTGACGATATCGGCAAGCAAATTCTGCATAAGTCGTGTCGAGATACTGCCATCGCGATTGAATCAGGAAAGTGGAGCAAGGACTTCTCTATTCACGTTAACCTGTCGGTCGATCAACTGAGTGAAAGTGGCTTTGTGGAACAAGTAAAAGGCACGTTGCGAGACACAAATCTGCCAGCAAGCAACCTGACACTAGAGATCACCGAATCACGCATCGTCGACAACGACCCGACCATCATCGATAACATGCTGACTCTAAAAGCACTAGGGATATCAATTGCGATTGATGACTTTGGTACCGGCTATTCGTCACTGGCTTATTTACACAAACTGCCATTTGATTGCTTAAAGATCGATCGCAGCTTTGTCAGCAAACTTGATAAAGAGAACCTAGATAGCTCCATCGTCGCGGCCATCGTTAACATCACTAAGGGCTTCAAAGTAAGCTTGGTGGCAGAGGGCGTTGAAACACAGCAACAGGCTGAACTTCTCAAGCAGCTGCAGTGCCCGCTTGCTCAAGGCTTCTTATACAGTCGCCCAGTTCCGTTTGACCAATGGCCTACCGACCTCATCAACTCCAAGCAAAGTGCCAAGGTCAAACAAAATACCACTGAGAGTCTCACCTAAACCAGGCAGAAATCGAATGAGTCAGATACAAAAATGCCAGCATGATGCTGGCATTTTTTATTGTTCTATTCTCTATCGAGCGATTAGATAACGCGAGAGAATTGCTGCTGGCGAGCCTTTGCACGTAAGTATTTATCAAAACACATACAGATGTTACGGATCAGCAAACGGCCACGCAAAGTCACGCGGATTTCTTTGTCATCCACTTCAACCAACTCATCATTGATGAAGGTTTGCAGTAGCCCTAAGTCTTCTTTGAAGTAACCATTAAAGTCTACAGAAAACTCAGACTCGATCATGGTTTTATCAAGCTTAAAGTTACAGATAAGCTGTTTAATGACCTCACGACGCACTAGGTCATCACTGTCTAATACCACACCTTTCCAAAGTGCATGACGCAGGTCATTCACTTGAGCGTAGTACTTCTTCAGCTCTTTCTGGTTTTGAGCGTAAGCATCACCAACCATAGAAATCGCAGAAACACCGAAACCAATTAAGTCAGCTTCACCTTGGGTGGTGTAGCCTTGGAAGTTACGATGCAGAATACCTTCACGCTGTGCTACGGCTAGCTCATCTTCAGGTAGTGCGAAGTGATCCATACCAATGAACTGGTAACCCGCTCCCGTTAGCGTCTCGATGGTATCTTGCAAGATAGCCATTTTCTCTTTCGCTTCAGGTAGATCTTCGTCTTTAATCTTACGCTGCGCCGCAAACAGCTGAGGCATGTGTGCGTAGTTAAATACCGATAAACGGCCCGGCTTCATTTCTAACACTTGCTTCAATGTTTCAGCGAACAAAGCTTGAGTCTGCTTTGGTAGGCCGTAGATCAAATCCAGGTTAGTTGAACGGAAGCCTAGCTCTTTCGCTCGTTTAACCATCGCAATGATGAACTCTTCATCTTGCTCACGGTTAACCAGTTTCTGCACTTCTTTATTGAAGTCTTGCACGCCAATGCTCAGGCGGTTGAAGCCTTCGTTACGCAGGTGGTCAAGTACGTCTAGCTCAATCTCACGCGGGTCAACTTCAATACTGATTTCAGCGTCAGCGGTGAAGTTAAACTCTTCACGCAAAATACTCATCAAACGAGTGATTTGTGTTTTGGTCAAGAACGTTGGCGTACCACCACCGAAGTGCAATTGCGTCACTTCACGGCCATTCAATAAAGAGGCGCGTTGGCGGATTTCATGTTCAATCACATCAAGGTACTCATCCGCTTTATGCGAGTGACGAGTAATGACTTTATTACAACCACAGTAGTAACAAAGCTTGTGGCAGAACGGGATATGCACGTAAAGAGAGAGTGGACGCTCAGGATATTGAGTACACGCCATGTCGTAATCAGCGACGGTAAACGCTTCATGAAACTCCAACGCAGTTGGGTATGAGGTGTAACGAGGTCCCGAATAGTTGTACTTGTTTAAGATCTCTTGATCCCAAACGATTTGCTGATTCGTTGTTACTGGCTTGCTCGACATAGCGGTATTTCCAATTTAGATCCGCGAGAACCTAAGGTCTCTCAAATCATTTTACATACATTAAAATATAGACGGGTTATTTTGCCACACGACCTGTAAGGTCGTTCCAAGACAAAATCAATTTTTTAGACAAAAACTCAGAACTGCTAGCTTGATCACTAACAAAGCGTCGGGATTAACGAGACGCAAAAGGTAAGAAGGCTCATTTAACACTATCTATAAAGATAAGGTGTCTCAAGAACACCCTGTATTAAACAAGCCTCTATTTTAAATAGTCTTAGCGACTAGATCATCTGAATGTTGATTTGGTTGTTGAGAGGTTTAACCTTCTCTTGCAACCTTTTCAGATCTTCAATGACCGCATCATTCAAGCGAGTCTCTGCCTTATGGCGCGTGAGATTCTGCTGCATGCGCTCTTTCTTCGTCAGTTCCTGTCTTGCCTCTCCGCGAGCCATATCTTTTACGATATGGTACAGCTCAGAAAGAGCAGGATACTCAGAATCAAAATCGACACGCTCATCACCCTGAACATTATCCATAATGATACACACTCGGATACTGATCTCAGGTAAGTCACATTGCCCTTGAATGCCCGCTAAGCACAAAGTATTTACGTTTTCGTAAATCGTCGCGTTGCGTTTTTCAATGGCTAGTGCTTGATGCTGCTTTTGCAACTCCGTCTGCTTCTTCACTTGAAGTAGAAGGTAACCTGCGTAAGAGCCCAAGCCGAGAATGATAATTCCACCAGCAATTGCTAATAAGGTTACGTTCACTGGCTATTAACCTTTAAAGCTGTCTAAATCGAAATCTTCGAATTGAGATAGCAAGTCTTCGTCAGAGCTCGCTTTCTTCTTAGAGGCAACCGGTGCTTCTTCGAAGATCTCTTCTTCATCGTCTTCTGGCTCTAGTAGACCTAAGCGTCCCATTAGGTGTTCGATACGATCAAGTTTCTCATCAACAAACTTCTGTAGACCAGCACCTAGGTTTTCACCATTTTCGATACGATCTAGGAGTGTGTTCAGTTGAGCGTCATTCTCAAGCATCTCTAACTCTTGTTCGTTAGATAGCTTGCGCTCTTGTTTAGTCGGCTTCTTCGCTGGTTCAACGATCAGCGGAATTTTTTTCTTGCTGCCTAAACGTGGATCACGAGCTTGTGCAGCTTTACGCTGTTTTGCTTCGCTACCATCTGAGTGACGGCTGCCAGACTTAAGGCCTTTACGCTTTTTAACACGCTTACGTTCACGACCTTCAACATCAGATTCACTACGGTTACGAGTAACCATAGGCTCCGGAGCGCCAAGTGCTCCCGGCTTTCTTGATTTCTTACTACGACCCATTACTGCACTTTCCTCAGTAAAATTACATCATTTCCAAAAAATTCTAGTTCGAGCTTATCCCGCTCTGCCAAAAACTGGAATGTTTGACGACTAAAGAAGACGACATGTGTCGGGTCATTCTTGTAGTGCCAACCAGCAAACGCGTCTACGTCTATTACTAGTTTAGTCATAAGACCAATCCAGCCCTTGGGTTTAACTAAATTCAACCATTGCTGCCACACTTTGTCTGGGTGATAAAGATGCTCTATCACCTCCGTGGCAGTCATAAAGTCATACGTTTTTTCCAACACAGAGGGTTCTGGGTGGTAATAGATATCGTACAACTCCATGGTGTGTCCGGCTTCTTCTAACATAATAGATAGCGTAGGGCCTGGGCCACAACCAAAATCCAACCCGTGTGAGTTAGATGAAATTTTGTCTGTTAGTGGATCCGCGATGCGAGATAAAAAGCGGCGATAGCCTGCATCACTAGGATCGTTCTCATGGAGATCATAGTGTGCTTTTTCTTCTTTTGCTTCTAACCTTTGTTCAGGTTTAACAAATACCAGTTCACATTGCTGACACTGCAGATAGGCTCTGCGTTTGTCTTCAAAATAGTGATTCACGCCTTGGTGATGGCATAAGGGACAAGTATACATAGCACATCCTTAAACAGGGATGCGAAACATACCAGAAACTGAGTTTATAGTGGAGAGGTATTGGGTGTTTTTTCATCAAATCAATAAAAAAAGCGATAGGAAAACCTATCGCTCTCTAAATCTGCCTATATCGGCCAAAATTTGCATACTCAACTTGGTACACAAATCTCCATTTGTTATTGGTGCTTTCCATGCCAAATTTGTTTGTTGTTCATCGTCCTGATGAGTTTTGGCTATCCTTTTCTAACACCTTGTTGCTGGGCTGTCCTAGCCTGATCCATTTCTGTCTATACCGTTAGACTAGATGATCATCCATATCTAAGTCAGCTCCTAGCTGATGGCGGTTACTTTACCGTGTTACAAAAAGACTACAAGAGTGCGACTTCACACTTTTGTACACAAATCGATCACACATTGATAAATCAGACATAAACACAAAACGCATTAATAAAACCAATACAAAAGAAAACGCCCCGACCATTACTGATCGGGGCGTCTCTTCAATCTCGCTCGAACGTACATTCCTTTACTCTGGCTAAGAGCAAGAAACCGACAAATTAGTGTAAACCACCAACGTACTTCGATAAGGTATCAATATCAGCGTCTGTTAACTTTTTAGCTACATCACGCATCATCGCATTCATGTCGTTATTACGGTCACCATCGCGGAATTTTTCAAGTTGAGCCTTGATGTAATCTGCGTGCTGACCTGAAATCTTAGGGAAACCAGAAAGTTCGGTACCATTACCACGAGGGCCATGACAAGCAATACACGCCGTTACGCCGCGTTCTGCGTTACCCGCTGTGTAAAGAACCTTACCTTCATCTACTACATTTTCAGGAGTAGAGTTACTAGAGATAGGTAGAGAGGCGTAGTATGCCGCTAGGTCAGCCATATCTTCTTCAGATAAAGGCATCGCCATTGCACCCATTACAGGTTCGTAACGACCTTGCTTACCACCACTTGTCATACCTAGCTTAAGCTCTTTTAACTGCTTCTCTAGATACTTCTCATGTTGACCAGCCAGCTTAGGGTACTGAGTGATCAGGCTGTTGCCGTCAGCACCGTGGCAGGCAACACATGTTTGTGATTTGGCTTTACCAGCTTCAATACTACCTTGAGCCCATACTGAGCAGCTGGCTAAAAGACTCAAAATTAGCGCTAATTTCTTCATGACATTCCATTATAATTATCAAGCTTCCAGTACCACTCTATGTTGCCACTCATGGTACAATAGGCGACCTTATGCCGAGCACGGTTATTTTACACAAATTCACAAAAAAGTAATCAATCGACTACACAAAGTCGAGATGGAGTTAACAGTGAGCGTAAAAATTCATTATCAAAACACGCATTTCATTACCAGTGCACCTGATATTCGTCATTTACCAGAAGACGAAGGGATCGAAATTGCGTTTGCAGGACGCTCCAATGCTGGTAAATCTAGCGCGCTAAATCGCGTTACAAACCAAAAAAGCTTGGCGAAAACCAGTAAAACACCCGGTCGAACTCAGCTAATCAACCTATTTAAGGTAACGGACGGTTGTCATATCGTCGATTTACCTGGATATGGCTTTGCTCAAGTACCACTTGAGATGAAGAAAAAATGGCAGAAGTCGCTAGGTGAATACCTACAACGACGTGAAAGCCTGAAAGGTTTAGTGGTATTGATGGATATCCGTCACCCAATGAAAGACCTTGACCAACAAATGATCTACTGGGCTATCGATAGCCGCATCCCAGTACAGGTTTTGTTAACAAAAGCAGACAAACTGAAAAGTGGTGCGCGTAAAGCACAGCTACTGAAAATCCGTAACGATGCAAAATCTTTCGGTGGTGATGTTGCGGTTGATGTCTTCTCTTCAATGAAGGGCATCGGCGTTGACCAACTGCGTGCCAAGATGGATGAGTGGTTTGCGCCTGCGCTTGCTGATCAAATCATTGATGAGTTAGCAGACGAAGAGCACAACGACTCAGAGTAGTTCCTCTACTTATCGCTATAGGTTAGAGCACTTACAACACGTGATTTAGCCTTATCAATGCCCCTCCTTATATAGGTGGGGTATTTTTTTGCCCAAAAATGAGTGAGTTAAGCATAAGTTTTTAGTGTTAAAAATCGGATTTAGCCACTAAAACCAATAGAAGTGAACCATACTAAAAGACACATCTAAATAATCAGAACAATGAGAAAGGAATACTCATGTGGAAAACACCATTGGCCATCATTGCACTTATGTTGGTCTCACTGACAGGGTTTGCCTCTGAAGCAGAACAAGAACAAGCCCCACTGATCAATGTCGATATGACCTTAGACCTCGATGGCATGGAAAAGTACGCCCAAGACGCGAGTGAGTCTCTTGAGGTGATATCGCAATCTTTGCAAGCGATAGTCAACAACCCCAACCTAAGCGACGACCAGCAACAAGCCCTCAATCAAACGGTTGAAAGTATCAATAAGCTTGCGAGCTCCACCAAGACATCACTCAATCAACTGCCACAAGCCTTAGACCAATCTCGACTCGCCTTTAAACAAACCAGTCAAATGCTGTTGGATGACATTCAGACCAAGATCATCATTGCGCTGGCGGCCGTTATCGCCGTCATTATTATCGCTTTGACCGCTATCTATCTGCTTATCCTGAAACCCATGCAGCAAACCTTGGTAAAAGCGACCAACAATATCTCTTCGATGGCACAATCCATCCAGATCACCGCCGAAGCACTGAAATACAGCACCGAGAAACAACAGAAAATCATGGATTACATTGAGCATTCACCGACTCAATACACTGATAAATAAGGCGTGATCCATCAATCCTTTATCGATAACTTGTAAAATAAAAGTTATTTCAAGTGATAAAACAATCGAATTAGAGACGGATTTAAATTACCAAAAGCTGATCGAATTTCAGATCTAAGGCAAATCAGGGGTTTATCACTGTGCTTGAGAAAGTGTAATAAAAGGCACTAAAAATGAGAGGTTTACGGGGGAATGATAGGTTGGAAATATTTTTCTTTCGCACAAGAAAAAACGCCCCAGTCAAATACTGACTGGGGCGGCTGAATCAGCCTAATCCAATAACGTGAAACAAAAGGTCTGAAAGATAGAACATCTTACCTCTGTACCCTACGAGATTTAATGTACAACAATTGCTCAGAAATGAAAACAACTTTTGTAGTTTTTTTTCATGAATGTTTTATTAAAACACCTAAATTCTTATTACGACTTAACTTTATTTGAGACAAAAAAAAGCCAGTGTTTGTGCACTGGCTCATACTAATTTGCTTATTAAGGTCAAAAACTGATTAGTGGGCTTGATCCCAGTTGTCACCGTGGCCAGCTTCCGCGACAAGCGGCACTTCTAGCTCTGCAGCGGATTCCATCAATTCTTGTACTTTACTTTCAATTTCGGCTAAAGATGACTCTTCCACTTCAAACACCAATTCATCGTGTACCTGCATAAGCAGTTTTACACGACCATCGCCTTCCGCTTGAATCCACTCATCCACCAACAACATCGCTTTCTTGATGATATCTGCCGCTGTACCTTGCATTGGCGCGTTGATCGCTGCGCGTTCAGCCGCTTTACGACGCATACCATTACGAGATTGAATTTCAGGAAGGTGCAAACGACGGCCGTAAATGGTTTCAACGAAGCCTTGCTCTGAAGCCGCGCTGCGTGTGTCTTCCATGTACTGCATTACGCCAGGGTAACGTTCAAAGTAAGTGTCCATGTAGTGCTGTGCTTCGCCACGAGGAATACCCAGTTGCTTAGCCAAGCCAAAGGCACTCATACCGTAGATAAGACCGAAGTTAACGGCTTTAGCACGACGACGTTGTTCAGTGGTCACACTCTCAATATCAACACCAATGATCTCAGCAGCCGTTGCCGCGTGAATATCTTTGCCTTGTTGGAATGCTTCCAGAAGCGCTTTATCACCCGACAGGTGCGCCATGATACGCAATTCAATTTGAGAGTAATCGACCGCTAGAATCTTCCAGCCATGTTGTGCAACGAATGCTTGGCGGATACGACGACCTTCTTCATTACGAATTGGGATGTTCTGTAGGTTTGGATCTGTTGAAGACAAACGACCCGTTGCTGTCACCGCTTGGTGATAAGACGTATGAACACGACCCGTTTCAGCGTTGATCATCTTCGGTAGTTTATCTGTGTAGGTCGACTTGAGTTTCGCAAGACCACGATACTCAATGATCAGCTTAGGTAGCGGGTAATCAAGAGCCAGTTCTTGCAGCACTTCTTCGTTGGTTGAAGGTGCACCTGATGGCGTTTTCTTAATAACTGGCAAACCCATTTTCTCAAACAAGATCGCTTGCAGCTGTTTTGGCGAGTTCATGTTGAACTCTTGCTCTGCAATCTCGTAGGCTTTCTGTTCTAGCTCATCCAATCGAACCGCAATCTCTTGCGATTGAGCGCCCAGCAACATGTCATCGATGAATACGCCGGTACGTTCAATGCGAGACATTACAGGGATCAGTGGTACTTCGATTTCTTCATAGATGGCTTTTAGCTTTTCATCTTGCTCAATGTTTTCCATCAAACGGTTATGAAGACGTAGTGTCACGTCAGCATCTTCTGCTGCGTATGGAGACGCTTCTCCCAGCTCAATCTGGTTGAAAGTAAGCTGCTTCTTACCTTTACCTGCGATTTGCTCAAATGAGATGCAGCTGTGCTGAAGGAAACGCAGCGCTAGGCTATCCATATCATGCTTGCCGCCAACGCTATTAAAAACATAAGACGCTAGCATGGTGTCGTGCTTGATGCCTTTCATCTCGATACCGTAGCGCGCTAAAACGCTCATATCGTACTTCAGGTTTTGACCGACTTTAGGCTGTGCGTCATCTTCAAGAATCGGCTTAAGCTGTTCAAGTACCCAATCACGATCCAGTTGTTGAGGTGCATCTAAGTAGTCATGAGCAACCGGTACGTAAGCGGCAACGCCTTCTTCAGTTGCGAATGATAGACCAACAAGGTTAGCCACCATGTAGTCCAAGCTATCCGTTTCAGTATCAAAGGCAAACACCTCTGACGCTTTCAGTTTCTCTAGCCACGCATTAAAAGAGGCTTCATCTAGGATGGTTTCGTAGTTGCTGCGATCAATCGTCACTTCAGAGGTGTTCATTTCTACGGTAGAAGTGGTTGATGCCGTGCTGCTGTGCACTGCACCCGACTTCTCATCCGCCTCAACCACACCGCTGCCGCCTTCAAGTAGCTCGTTCAACCAAGATTTGAAGACCAGTTGACCGTATAGCTTAATCAGCTCATCCGTATTTGGTTGTGCTTTTACAAGCGACTCAGGTGTCTCTTCTAACTCGACGTCCAGTTTGATCGTTGCAAGCTCGTAAGACATCTCAGCGTTGTCTTTATTATCAATCAGCTTCTTAGCCATGGTTTTTGAACCACGGAAGCCAAGAGCGGCAATATCATCCAGGTTTTGATACAGCTTTTCGATGCTACCAATGCCTTGTAGTAGAGCAGTTGCTGTTTTGTCACCAACACCTGGAACGCCAGGAATGTTATCCACTTTATCGCCCATCAGTGCAAGGTAGTCGATAATCAGCTCAGGTGGGATGCCAAACTTCTCTATCACGCCTTCGCGATCCATAACCACGTTGGTCATGGTGTTGATCAAAGTAACGTTGTCATCAACCAGCTGCGCCATATCTTTATCGCCAGTACTGATCAAAACCGGCATGCCCGCTTTAGATGCTTGAGAAGCTAGCGTACCAATCACATCATCCGCTTCAACGCCTGGGATCGAGATAAGTGGCAAACCCATTGCACGAATCACATTGTGCAAAGGTTCGATCTGACAACGTAGATCATCCGGCATAGGTGGACGATTAGCCTTGTACTCTGGGTACATGTCATCACGGAACGTCTTTCCTTTCGCATCAAAAATTACCGCAATACGATCAGAAGCAAATTGACGCATCATGCTGCGCAGCATGTTAACTACACCGTAAACAGCGTTAGTTGGGATATCACCATTGCTCATTGTGCCAGGGTAAGCATGGAACGCGCGATATAGGTAAGAAGAGCCATCGATCAGAATCAATGGATTATCAGGAATACGAGCCATAATGTTTGTGTATCCAGTAAGTACAGAAATTATCTGTTAAGAATGCCACGTCTGTTGGTTGGATTCCACGTTGTCGATCTGTATCCGTTCACTCAGTTGTGTTCGTTATAATCGATTTGTTGTTATTTTTTGTTCTTAGACGCAAGCGTTCTGTGGATAACTCTGTTTATATTATTTATCCACCCTGTTGAGAACTACGGTGAACAACTCAAAAAACACCAATAAACAACTGAAAGTAAAGAATAATTTTACAGATCGAACAGATGATCAACGATCTTTTCTCGATCTTGCGTTGTGGAAAAGAATGCTGATGGCGTTTTATTCATAAAAATACGTGCCACTAAATATGCATCTTGTTGAAATGGTAGGTATAAAAAAAAGCGACACCCGAAGATGTCGCCTAGCAAAAACCGGTAAAGCCATTCAAATTGAATACCACAGCTTTACCTAAAAGCTATAAATTACACTGGAAGCAATGTGAGCAATGTCGTGTCAAAAAGAACTTAGTACAAGTTCGCGAGAATTCTGTTGGGTAACCAAGTAGATACTTGAGTACTTAACATCCTTGTGAACATTTCCTCATTCCCTAAGACGAAGTTAATAATAATGATTCTCATTTAATAGTCAACAATTAAATGATAATAAATCTCATTTGATTTATAAACCGTTAACAGCAGTGCTTAAATTTGCTTCAAAAAATGGATTCTATGGTCATTAATGTCTTCTTTTTCTTCAAATCTTTCGATTAGGTAACCGTTTCTCAATAACAGGCGCAACATTGCAGGGAACTGGTTACGAGACTTAACCTTTAACTGTCTGTAGCCCTGCTCTTTCACCCACTGTTCCTGAACGTCTAATTGCGCCTGTGCAACGCCTTTGTTCCTCGCGAGCGGTGACACGCCACCAAACCAGCTGTAAAAAGTATCTTGATCCAATTCATAGCCGATCTTAAAGCCAAGCAACACGCCAGCTTCTTCAGCCACTAAGATAAGGCTCTTTTTCCCTGCCAGCCGCTCTGACAGAGAAGCGACACTCTCTTTTTTAGCGAACTCAGAGATCTGCTCGACCACAGACACCACTTCTTCTAAAGAACCTTCACGTACGACAACTGACATCTTATTCATCCTTATAAACGAAAGGGCTGGCACAATGGCCAACCCTTTACTGATCACTTAAGTGAGATCTACACGGTTACTTTTCTTTTAAATGCTCAGCAGCTTGTGCGTTATCTTCAGCAAGCCACTCTGCGACATCTTTAGCGAAGTAAGTAAGAATGCCATCAGCGCCAGCACGCTTAAAGCACAACAGTGATTCCATGACGGTTTCGCGCTCTTTCAGCCAGCCGTTTTGAATCGCCGCTTTGTGCATCGCGTATTCACCAGATACTTGGTAAGCAAACGTAGGCGCTTGCAGTTCGTGCTTAACACGACGAACAATATCAAGGTAAGGCATGCCTGGTTTCACCATCACCATGTCCGCACCTTCATTAAGATCCATCGCGACTTCATGAATCGCTTCATCGCTGTTGGCTGGATCCATCTGGTAGTTCTTCTTGTTACCACCTTTCAGGTTCGAAGCACTGCCAACTGCATCACGGAATGGGCCGTAGTAGCACGATGCATATTTTGCAGAGTACGCCATAATCTGAGTATGAATATGGCCCGCTTCTTCTAACGCTTCACGGATCTTACCAATGCGACCATCCATCATATCCGATGGGGCAACTACGTCAGCACCCGCTTCAGCGTGTGATAATGCTTGCTTGATCAAGACTTCAGTCGTCTCGTCATTCATCACGTAACCATCTTCATCGATGATGCCGTCTTGGCCGTGAGTGGTGAACGGGTCTAGTGCTACGTCAGTAATAACGCCAATGTTTGGCACATGCTCTTTTAGTAAACGTACAGCGCGCTGCACCAAACCTTCTGAGTTATGAGCTTCAGCTGCGCATAAACTTTTAGCATCTTGGTTCACGACTGGAAATAGAGCAATCGCAGGAACACCCAGCTTTGACAGGTAATCTGCTTCCTCAAGCATGTAGTCGATCGACAAGCGTTCAACACCTGGCATTGACTCGACAGGCTCGCGGCGGTCTTTACCCATCAGGATAAACATTGGGTAGATTAGATCATCCACAGACAATTGATTTTCTGCCATTAGGCGACGGCTAAAGTCGTGCTTACGCATACGGCGCATACGGCGACCTGGGAATTGACCTTGAATTGAAACAGACACTAGATTCTCCTTGCCTAGTCTAAGCACCGAAATACTTAGATATGAAAAGTGCTAAATACAGGCAAAAGCATATCACTGATGGCTCAGGACGCTAGCAGTAAAATATGAAACCCACTCAAAAATAGGGATAAATGGCAAAAAATGACCTTCTCCTCACACTGCCGTATACTCATGACAACTCAGTAAAGACCGCTTTCAGGACAAAACAATGATCGACACCCATGCTCATATTTACGCTAGCGAATTCGATGAAGACCGCGAACAAGTTGTGCAGCGCGCACTGGCTCAAGGGATTGATACCATTCTATTGCCGAACATCGATTTAGAATCTATCAAACCAATGTTAGCAACGGAAGCGCAGTTTCCTGATGTGTGCCGTTCAATGATGGGCTTACACCCTTGTTATGTGGATGCGAATATCGAGCAAACCCTCAAAACCATTCGAGCTTGGTTTGATAAGCATGACTTTATCGCCGTGGGTGAGATTGGTATCGACTTGTACTGGGATAAAACCTTCAAGGCTGAACAAGAGATGGCGTTTGTGACTCAACTGCAGTGGGCAAAAGAGCTTGATCTACCTGTGGTGATCCACACTCGTGATTCCATTGAAGAGACACTTGCCCTACTTCGTAAAGAACAAGATGGCAGCTTACGCGGGGTATTCCACTGCTTTGGTAGCAGCTTAGAGGAAGCTCAAGCGATCAACGAGCTAGGCTTTCATTTAGGTTTAGGCGGCGTTTCGACCTTTAAGAACTCTGGGATGGACAAGGTGATCCCACATCTCGATATGGATTACGTCATTCTAGAGACAGATTGCCCATACTTGGCACCAACACCGAATCGCGGTAAACGCAATGAACCAGCCTACACAGAATTAGTAGCAAAACGCATCGCCAAATTACGCGGAATTACCCTTGAAGAAGTCGCAAACATAACCACCAAAAATGCTAAGGCATTGTTTAATTTATGACAAATCTATTAATAAGTAATTATTACGGATTTTTCCTGAATTTATTTGAGAAAGCTAAGTGACATGTATAGTATCAACCACCTGCATATAGAGGTAGTTGATTATGTGTGACCATTCACAACACTTACAACGTCAACATCGAACCCTATGGCATAAAATTTTGGGCATCAAAGAGCTCTATATATGTCAGAACTGTGGCTATCAGTTAAAGATTCGATAAACAGACATAATAAAAAAGCGGCCCTAGGCCGCTTTTTTATTATGTGATTTTTACTGAAGCATTCCGAATCAAGATTCAGCTTCTTCCTCTTCATCCGCATCTGGCTTACGCGTATAAAAGCGTGCGAAAAACAGACCAATCTCAAACAGAATACACATTGGAATCGCCAACAGTGTTTGCGAGATCATATCTGGTGGTGTCAGCATCATACCGATGATGAAAGCACCCACCACAATGTAAGGACGCTTTTCAGACAGAGATTGAGGCGTTGTTGCCCCCGTCCAACACAACAAGATAATCGCAACAGGCACTTCAAAGGCAATACCAAAAGCAAAGAACAGCGCGAGTACAAAATCAAGATAGCTTGAGATGTCGGTTGCGAACTCTACTCCCCCTAATGATATGGCCGTAAAAAAGCCAAATACCAACGGGAATACAATAAAGTAAGCGAACGCCACACCACAGTAAAACAGCAATGAACTTGAAGCCAATAGCGGCATGATCAAGCGTTTTTCATGCTTGTATAAACCCGGAGCAACAAAAGCCCACACCTGATACAAAATAAACGGAACCGCGAGGAATATAGACGCGATCAAGGTTAATTTCAGCGGTGTGAAAAATGGCGATGCAACATCGGTTGCGATCATCGTCGCCCCTTCCGGTAGACGATCTACCAAAGGTGCTGATACGAATTCATAAATATCATTAGCAAAATAAATTAGCCCGACAAATATCACTAGCACCGCGACAATCGCACGTAGTAGGCGATTACGTAGTTCTAGAAGGTGGCTAATTAAAGGCTGTGTCTGCTCAGTCGAAGACATGTCAAACCTCTTAAACAGGAAGATCGAAAAGGAGCCGCGCGTGTATCTATCCAGTTGAATTGGTATCCACTTGAATAGTTATTTACTTGAATAGATATCTATTTAAACATCTAGCGAATCAAGTATCCGGCGACTCCTCCTTGCGAGACTATTCGGCTTTCTTATCTGACGGTGCTGAAGCTTCGCTGTTGACCTGAATGGTTTCAGATTCCACAGTTTCCATGACACTAGGTTTAGTCTCACTTGGCTTATCAGACTCAGGCTTAGCATACGGACGTTGAACCTCAGCAGCGGCCTGCTTGAGTTCATCGACTGACGCTTTAAGGTCTGGAGATAAATCTTCCATACCCATTTTTTCCGCCTTGCGTAGGTTTTCTTGCAGCTCTTGCACCTTAAGCTCATGAGAAAGTTCATCTTTCACACTGTTTGCCATGCTTTTCGCTTGTCCAACAAACTTGGAAATACTGCGAATCGCCACGGGCAAACGCTCAGGCCCTAAAACCACTAACCCAACGACAGATATTAATACCAGTTCCCAAAAACCGATATCAAACACGATTTACGCCTGCTCTTTGTCTTTCTTTGTTTCAGCAGTTGTTTCAGCGTGAGCTTCTGTCTTCTGCTGTTCAATATTCTTTGGTTCGAAGTCTGCATCTTTCTTATCTGCAGGCTTGTCTTCATCGCTCATCGCTTTTTTGAAGCCTTTAACCGCTGAACCTAAGTCACCACCCATACCGCGCAGTTTCTTTGTTCCGAATAGCAAAATTACAATTACAGCAATGATTAGAAGTTGCCAAATACTGATACCACCCATTGTCATTGTCCTCGGGTCTGTCTACACATAAAAATATTAAGAGAGTCTACTGTCTAACGACGGTAAGCTCGCCAACTAAGCAACCAAAATGTGACACCTGCGATGCCACAGCCCATAGATAGCTGCTCATAAGGGCTTGAAACTAATATTGCGGAGCATACGACTAAAGTGGCTCCAACGCCAAACAAAAACTTTCCAGTTGCTTGCTGACGCTTACTATCTCGGTAACCTTGATAAAGCTGATCCATTCTGTGGTTCATCGCTTTACCTTGGCGCAAGCTGTCATAAAGTAGCTCTGGCAGCTCTGGCAGTTTTTCTGCCCAGAATGGCGCACGCTCTTTTACTGCGTTGATCACAGCTTGCGGCCCCACCTGATTCATCATCCAGGTTTCAAGGAAAGGCTTCGCCGTTGCCCACAAATCAAGTTGCGGATACAGCTGACGGCCTAGGCCTTCGACATACAACAAGGTCTTTTGCAGAAGCACCAACTGAGGTTGAACCTCCATGTTGAAACGTCTTGCTGTATTAAATAAGTTTAGCAACACATGGCCAAATGAGATCTCACCAAGTGGTTTTGCAAAAATTGGCTCACACACCATGCGAATCGCGAACTCGAAATCGTTAACGTTGGTGTCGTGTGGCACCCAACCCGAATCCACGTGCAGCTCTGCGACTTTACGGTAATCTCGATTGAAGAAGGCCAGCAGGTTCTCTGCTAAATAACGCTTATCTTCGCTGTTGAGCGTGCCAACAATGCCACAATCCAAACCAATCCACTGAGGGTTGTCTGGATTTTCTGGATTAACGAATACGTTACCCGGGTGCATGTCGGCATGGAAAAAGCTGTCTCGGAATACTTGAGTGAAGAATACCGTCACACCACGTTCTGCCAACAATTTCATGTTAGTGCCGTTGGCGTTCAGAGTTTCAATATCGGAAACCTGAATACCATAGATTCGCTCTGATACCATCAGGGTTTCACTGCTTAAATCAGGGATAACCTCTGGGACATACAGCTCTTCGCTGCCTTCAAAATTACGTCGCAGCTGAATGGCATTGGCTGCCTCTCGGCGCAGGTCCAGTTCATCAATTAACGTTTTTTCGTACTCGTGAACGACCTCAACCGGTTTCAAACGACGTGCTTCAGGAAGCGACTTAGCGACTATACGCGCCATTCGGTGCATCAGTTTTAGATCTGCATCAATCACCGGGCGAATATCAGGTCGAATTACCTTCAGAACAATCTCGCGGCCGCTCTCTTTTAGCTTTGCAGTATGCACCTGAGCAATAGAAGCAGAAGCCAATGGCTCGATATCAAAGTCGGTAAACCAGTTATCTAGACTGCCACCCAGTGCCTTTTCCATGTCTTGCTTGGCCAGTTGACCATCAAATGGCGCCACTTGGTCTTGCAATAAAGCCAATTGATCAGCGATATGAGGAGGAAATAGGTCACGACGCGTTGACATCATTTGACCAAACTTGATCCACACAGGCCCTAACTCTTGCAAAGCGAGACGCAAGCGCTGACCCAATTCTTTATCTTGATGCTTGTTCTTGAGCCAAAACAGAGACTTTCTCGCTAACAATGGGGCTTTAGTCAAATGGTGCTCAGGCATCAATTCATCAAGGCCGTACTCTAACTGTACCTTGATAATATGATAAAGACGTTTCAGTTCTGTTGGGGTCATGCTTTCTCCAACAGAGCGTTCAACTTAGCTTCAAGGCGAGCTACCGAGCTTTTTACGTCATCAACCTGATCGCAAAAATGCACTACTTCTAACGGAGCCGGTGCAATCTTCCACTCTTCTGTCAGAATCTGAGCAACATGGTTTTGATGCTTAGTTGCTTGCTTCGCCACAAAACCACCGACGTTTTTAACGCCTTGTACCACGGTATGCGCAACCACATCGCCCGTTACGCGCGATAGCCACTCTTCTAAGTCCGGCTTGCAGTCTGTCATCAGCTGAGCAAATTTCTGAGCCAGTTGAATATCACCCTCTAAGATCAGCTTATCTTGCTTGATCAGCTTGGTGATGTTCGATTGCTCACGCAGTTCAGGCAGTACCGATAGGTTCAAAGATAGGTAGCAATCAGGCTGCCCTTCGTATTCCGACAACACATCGATCTGTTGGCTGAAAACGAAAGTGAGTGTTTTATTCAACTCTTTCAAATTAACTTGAATGATCTGCCCCTTTAAACGAGACAAACGACGAACCAAGGCTGGATCATCGTTCACGAAAGTATTTAAAGAGGTTTCAATAACCGCGGTTACCAATGGATCAAATGGCATGACTGTCCTTACCTTTGAAAACGGATAAGCCTTAACCTATCCGTTCTATCTTTATTCTTATTGTTTAGCACGCTCAGCGAGCCTGCTACCAAGCTCGACTAGAACTTGTAACCGCGGTGCAGCGCAACAATGCCGCCCGTTAGGTTGAAGTATTTTGTATTTTCAAAGCCCGCTTCTTGCATCATGCCTTCCAAAGTCTCTTGATTTGGGTGCATACGAATAGATTCTGCAAGGTAACGGTAGCTGTCTGCATCGTTAGCAATCAACTCACCCATTTTTGGCAACAGGTGGAAAGAGTATGCGTCGTAAACCTTTGATAGTGGCTCAAGCACTGGCTTAGAAAACTCAAGAACCAACAGACGGCCACCCGGCTTAAGTACGCGGTACATAGAACGCAGCGCTTGGTCTTTATCGGTTACGTTACGCAGACAGAAGCTGATCGTAATGCAATCGAAGTAGTTATCTGGGAATGGCAACTCTTCAGCGTTCGCTTGTACGTAGTGTACGTTGCCAACAATGCCGCTATCACGCAGCTTATCACGGCCAACATTCAGCATTGAGTTGTTGATATCAGCAAGAACCACGTGGCCTTTTTCACCAACGATACGCGAGAATTTCGCAGTAAGGTCGCCAGTACCACCACCAAGATCTAGGATACGCTGACCAGGGCGAACGCCACTGCAATCAATCGTGAATCGCTTCCACAAGCGGTGAACACCACCCGACATTAAGTCATTCATGATGTCGTATTTAGCGGCTACAGAGTGAAATACCTCTGCTACTTTCGCGACTTTTTCGTCTTTCGCGACTGTTTCGAAACCAAAGTGTGTGGTTTCTGACTCTACTGCTGAATTTGTCTGCACGCTTGTGTCCATAATGCTGTTATCTACCATGGTAAGTTCTCATCGACAGCACGCTCCGTGTTTAGAGGCGCTGCGGCCGATTAGTTTACTTTATCCTCAGCGGGTTGTCTTTCTACTAAGGAGGCATTTTCTGAAAAAGCCTCATTTTGCGCCATTTCGGCCAAACCAATCGAGATCGGTTTCTTCACTTCAACACCCAATTGCTTGAAGCTTTCGGCCTGACGAATCACGTTGCCTCGCCCTGTGACTAGCTTATTCATCGCCCCTTGATAACTTTGGTTTGCTCTATCAAGTGAGCTGCCAAGGCCTTCCATATCATCAACAAACAGGCGCAGCTTGTCGTAAAGCTTGCTCGCACGTTCTGCGATAACCTGTGCGTTCTGGTTCTGTCTGTCGTTACGCCACAGGTTATCAATTGTACGCAGTGCCACCAGCAAAGTGGTTGGGCTGACCAAGATGATGTTTTGCTCCATCGCATCTTTCACCAAGCTAGGATCCGCCTGAATCGCCACTTGGAATGCTGGTTCAACCGGGATAAACATCAACACATAATCCAAGCTTTGGATGCCTTTGAGCTGATGATAATCTTTCTGGCTCAAACCTTTGATGTGCGCTCTTAACGACACCAAGTGATCACGCAATGCAGCATCACGCTGCTGGTCGGTTTCAGCATTGAAGTAACGCTCAAACGCCACCAAAGCCATTTTTGAATCCACCACCACTTGCTTGTCTTGTGGCAGATGCACAATCACATCTGGCTGGTAACGCTTGCCCGCATCGTTTTGCAGGTTCACTTGAGTTTGGTATTCATGACCTTCGCGCAGCCCTGATTCTGCCAGCACCCGTGCCAGTACTACTTCGCCCCAGTTACCCTGCTGTTTATTATCGCCCTTTAGTGCTTGAGTCAGGTTCACCGCTTCACGCGTCATACTCTCATTAAGACGCTGCAGGTTTTTAAGCTCATGCACCAAAGTATGACGCTCTTTGGCTTCTTGGCTGAAGCTGTCGTTCACTTGTTTCTTAAAGCCTTCCAACTGCTCTCTTAGTGGAGACAACAAACCTTCTAGGCTCTGCTTATTCTGCTGATCGACCTTGGCGGTTTTGGTTTCAAACAGTTGGTTCGCTAACAATTCAAACTGCTGCTTAAGTCGTGATTCAGCTTGCTCTAGCAACTGCAGCTTTTCGCTATTGGCGAGGTTTTCTTGGTCATGCCTTGCTTCTTGCTCGCGCAGCTCGGCTTCTAATTCAGACTTATGATCTTTAAGCACATTGATCTCATCAGCGTACTGCTGGCGCTCTTGCTTTACCGCCTCAAAGTAGCGCAGTTTTTCCATTGCAGCCATCACCTTACCGTGCGCCTGCTTGAGCTCGAATGCCGCTTTGTCTCGGTCATCATCTAACTCATCGAGCTCTTGTTGCGCCTCTGCGAGTGATGCTTTGAGCTGAGCTTGCTGAGATTCATGCAACAAACGATCGGACTCTAGCTGCTGCTCGAGCAATCGCTGCTGAAAAGAGAGCTTCTGTTTAATCCACCAACCCACCACACCGCCGCTGACGAGCGCGCCAGAAATTGCAGCAATAAGCGTTGCCTGATGTTCGATAATCCATTGCATGATAATGATTTAGCCTAATTGGAAATAACTCATTAAATGGTATTTTGATACTGGATAAATGTCCAGTTTGCCGTATTAAAATTCGACAGATAGACTAGGCGCTCCGTATTCTGTCCCATCAAATTAGAATGAGTTGCCATGAACGAACGTCGTGCCTTGGGCTTTGGCCTTTCCGCAGTACTGCTGTGGTCAACGGTCGCTACTGCTTTTAAGCTGACCCTTGCTGAGTTTTCACCTATTCAAATGCTGACTATCGCTAGCATTGTGTCGTCGATTGCGCTGATCGCAGTCTGCGCCTTTCAAGGTAAGCTCTCTCAGCTGAGTACAACGTTCCTTTCAAACCCTTGGTATTACCTACTGCTCGGCTTGGTCAATCCACTGGCCTACTACCTGATTCTATTCAAAGCATACGACCTATTGCCAGCATCTCAAGCGCAGGCCATCAACTACAGTTGGGCAATTACGCTAACCTTGATGGCGGCGGTTTTTCTCGGACAAAAGATTCGTAAGCAAGATTGGATTGCGTGTACCTTCAGTTATGCGGGTGTGGTGGTCATTGCCACCAAAGGCGATGTGCTAGGAATGCAGTTCGATAGTCCACTTGGTGTGGCTCTGGCGCTACTTTCAACCTTGCTTTGGGCGGGATACTGGATTCTAAACACCAAAAACAAGGCTGACCCTGTGATTGGCGTATTGCTTGGTTTCTTAGTGGCATTGCCCTTCGCGATCGGTTTAACCATTTACGAAGGCGAGAGCTTTAGCCAAATCACAGCAAAAGGTTGGATGGCTGTGACTTACGTAGGCCTGTTTGAGATGGGCATTACCTTTGTCTTATGGCTATCAGCACTGAAGCTGACCAACAACACAGCGCGTATCAGCAATCTGATTTTTGCGTCACCGTTTATCTCGTTGATGCTACTTTCCACTATTATCGGCGAAGAGATTCACCCAGCGACCCTGTTTGGCTTGGTACTGATCATTGCTGGCTTAGTGATTCAACAGATCAAGTTTTCAAAAAACAAACCGGCGTAAATAAGAGCTAAAAGATTCAATTGAGCACGAAAAGCTATCGATAAAGTCGAATCTAGAGCTAGAGCACAATGTTAGATACAAAAATGGCGAGTCGTATGA
>NZ_JBFROI010000007.1:12208-47801 GCF_041471405.1 Vibrio sp. 10N.261.52.C11 | reverse complement strand
GTATGACTCGCCATTTTTATATAATTTAAAATCTAGTGAGTAAGCTAAAAGCTTAAACCCACTGACCCGCTGCAAAGCCAGAGCTCCAACACCATTGGAAGTTATAACCACCAAGCCAGCCCGTTACATCCATCACTTCACCAACGAAATAGAGGCCAGACACGCTCTTACATTCCATGGTTTTTGACGATAGGTGATTGGTGTCTACGCCGCCTAGAGTTACTTCGGCTGTACGGTAGCCTTCGGTGCCGTTTGGCGCAATTTTCCAGTTTTCTAGATACTCTGCGATGTCATTCAGCTGTTTTTCATTGAACTGCTTGAGCGGCTTGTCTTCCAGTTCTTTACGATCAATCAGCACTTCCACAAAACGCTTTGGTAGTGCTTTTGCCAAGGTATTTTTCAGGCTCTGATTTGGGTGCTTCTCGCGAGAGTTAGCTAGCAACTCAGCCACATCCACTTCTGGTACTAGATTAATCGAAACCGACTGACCCGCTTTCCAGAACGAAGAAATTTGCAGAACTGAAGGACCCGATAGGCCGCGGTGAGTAAACAACAACGCTTCTTTGAACAAGGTTCCGTCTTGCGCGGTGATCTCAGCAGGAATTGCGATACCAGAAAGCTCTGCGAAAGCTTCTTTATCTTCTTTATGCAGAGTGAATGGCACTAAGCCTGCGGTAGTTGGCATCACAGACAAACCAAATTGCTCGGCAATCTTATAGCCAAATGGCGTTGCGCCCAGCTTAGGCATCGACAAACCACCTGTCGCGACAACTAGCGAGTCACACTCAACTTCGTCGGTATTGAGGTGCATCTTGAAGCCAGCATCTGTTTTTTCGATAGAGTGAACATCACAACGGTAGCGTTGTTCGACTTTCGCTTGCTTACACTCGTCAAGCAGCATGCTCACAATGTCTTTTGCGGTGTGGTCATTGACACAGAACAACTGGCCGTGATCGCGCTCTTCGAACTCAATGCCGTACTTGCTGACCATCGAGATAAAATCCCAGTTGGTGTATTGAGATAAAGCTGACTTCACGAAATGAGGGTTGTCACACAGGAAGTTGTTGGCTGAAACATCATAGTTAGTGAAGTTGCAACGACCGCCACCTGAGATTAAAATTTTTCTGCCTGGTTTCTTTGCATGATCAACCACCAGCACTCGTCGGCCGCGTTTACCAGCTTCCGCAGCACACATTAAGCCTGCGGCGCCCGCACCAATTACGATTACATCAAATTTTTCACTCATGTGGTTCTGCTTTTCTTCGCTTTTGCAGCCCGAGTACACCCTGTTCTCGAAATGCCATCAATAAAAAAGGATGTGCATAAACAGCACATCCTTACTAATTGCTCGCTATTTTAGCGGCAATTTTAAACTTTGCAATTGATGTTCAATTGTACAATTTGCAGACAGCAGCAAAACCACTATTTGGCTTAGCGAACCAACAACCAAAGCTTCACACCAAAACCTAGGCTTTACTTCTCACGGACTAAAAAAATTTAGACGATGAAAGAAGAGAGCAAGGTTACACCTAACAGAGCGGAAGAGAGTATGAATAACTGTCTTACACGATCGCACTTCGAAGTAAAAACTTCGTCATGATGATGATGATACTCTTTGCTTTTGATGTAACTGAACAGGCGAACCTGTTTGGTCATATTGCCATGGGTTGTGAAAAAACCGCCTCCGTCTACTTGTTGATAAAGTAGAGGATGCGCTTCTCGCATAATATAAATGAGCGTTCTTAGCGCAGTAAAATAACGCGCCCAGTTCACGCAAGTCACAACCATTAGTGCAAATAGAATAGTGTCGCCGCTGATCATCCTTTCCTCCCTACATCTTCATAAGAAAACTCAAAAGAAAAAGATAATCAGTGTCTTTCTCGTACTACCTAAACGGCAGGAGCTTCCATAATTGAAGATGAACCATCTTTTGCCAATTGCGCTAGGTCTTTATCAATAAAGAACAGTGCTTTACCGTCTTCACCAACAAGTTCTAGCTTATCCAATACACCTTTAAACAACTTCTCTTCTTCGTGTTGCTCTGCAACGTACCATTGCAGGAAGTTAAAGGTTGAGTAGTCTTGTGTGCTGAAAGCAACGTGAGCCAGTTTGTTGATCTTTTCAGTAATCATCTGCTCATGTTCATAAGTTTCACGGAACACTGCACCAAGGCTTTCGAATTCGTGTTTCGGTGCTTCAATCGAACCCAGAATTGGCATTGCACCTGTTTCGCTTACGTAAGTGAAAAGACGCTGCATATGTTCCATTTCTTCTACTGCATGAACACGCAGAAACTCTGCTGCACCTTCAAATCCTTTGTCTTCACACCAAGCACTCATTTGTAAGTATAGATTGGATGAGAAAAATTCTAGGTTAATTTGATCATTCAGTTGCTCAACCATAGTTTTTGACAGCATTTAAGACTCCTAATTACATCCTCAATTTTCTCTACTATATCACTATTTAATGAATATCTCGCAGGCCATTAGTTAACCAATATTTCGAGCTGTCATTACGCAAGACAGTGGATATGAGATCACTTCAGCAAAAAAAACCATCGCATAGTGCTAATCTTAAATCAGACAATGAATAAAGGAGGTAGCGATATGAGTTACAAACATATTTTGGTCGCGGTCGATTTATCAGAAGACAGCAAATTAATTGTGGATAAAGCGGTAGCATTGGCTAAGCCATTGGAAGCCAAAGTCTCTTTTATCCATATCGATATTAACTACGCAGAGCTGTATACCGGCCTGATTGATATCAACATGGCCGAAACCCAGCACAACGCGATGGAAGCGTCTCGTATTCAGCTGCAAAATTTTGCGGAGCACGCCCAATACCCGATCACCCATACCCTAGTAGGCAGTGGTGATTTGAGTCATGAGCTGTGTGACACCATCAACGAGTTCAATGTTGATCTCGTGGTTTGCGGTCACCATCAAGACTTTTGGAGCAAGCTGCTCTCTTCAACACGCCAACTGATCAACGCCTCTCCGGTTGATATGCTGGTCGTGCCTCTAAGAGATTCAGAAGACTAATGATTTAAGGTTAGGTAACATACAGCTCATATCTTATTAACGAAGTTTTACTATGAGCTATTTAGCTGGTGTTACCCTCCTATGGGCCTTCTCCTTTAGCCTGATCGGCGTTTACCTTGCGGGTCAGGTTGATTCTTGGTTCTCTGTTTTAATGCGTGTTGCCCTTGCCGGCGTCGTATTTCTCCCTTTCCTAAAGTTTCGCGGCGTATCGCGTAAGCTGATCGCTAAATTGATGGCAATTGGTGGTATCCAGCTTGGCCTGATGTACTGCTTCTACTATCAATCTTTCTTACTGCTATCCGTTCCTGAAGTCCTTTTGTTTACCGTTTTCACGCCAATTTACGTCACGCTTATTTATGACTTTCTCAAAGGGCAATTCTCTCCGTGGTACCTAGTGACAGCGGCAATTGCGGTATTGGGCGCGGTATTCATTAAGTTCGCAGGTATTAACGAAAACTTTTTAGTCGGCTTCCTCGTCGTGCAAGGCGCGAACCTGTGCTTTGCTATTGGTCAGGTGGGCTACAAGGTGGTGATGGAGAAGGAATCGACCGAGTTGCCTCAGCGAACCGTATTTGGTTACTTCTACTTAGGGGCGCTATGTGTCGCGTCAGTGGCTTTCATGCTACTAGGCAACCCAGAGAAACTGCCCACCACCACACTTCAATGGGGAATCCTGATCTACCTTGGCTTGATTGCGTCGGGGCTGGGTTACTTTATGTGGAATAAAGGCGCGTGCATGGTGAATGCTGGCGCGCTGGCAGTGATGAACAATGCCTTGGTTCCTGCTGGTCTGGTGGTGAATATCCTGATTTGGAACAGAGATGTCGATTTGGTTCGCTTGTCTATTGGTGGCGCCGTTATCTTATTCTCTTTATTCGTCAATGAGACGTGGGTGAAGAAGCGCGTAGCAAGATCCGCAAGCAACGCTTAGCTGATTTGAACGAGCTACATGAGTCAGCTCGGATAACCCCAAAAAGCAAAAGAGCGACCTAAGGTCGCTCTTTTTAAATCATCGCTGTAGCAATAAACCATTCAAATCAACTTCAGTGGATTTGATTGTGGCTCACTACCTGAGTCTTGGTTTCAGTGAAGGCAACATCATCAAGTTGTAGGTTGATTCGTTCCAATTCACTTTCCAGCTTCTGACTTTTCTTAAACAGCTTTTGCTGCTTCTTAATCATCTTCGCCAGTTTCTTATTGTACTTCTCTTGTTTCTTCGCCGCTTTCTTCGCTTGTTTGAGTTCAGCTTTCTCATCACCGCTCGCCTTCGCCATCAGTTTTTTCAGCTTGGCTTTTTTCTGTGCGGCTTCTTTTTTGGCAAGCTCAGGGGCCATATCAGCGGCGGCTGGATCGAACATTTGTACGCTCGGTTCAATTGCCTCGTTGATTTCCGCAAGCGACAGTTCTGGTGCAGGTAATGTTTCCGCTAGCAGGCCGCATGCGACTTTCTCTTCAACGGGTTTGTTTTGACAACCAAGAGGTGGAATTGCGGTGGGTTTGCATAGATTCGCTTGATCCGCCGAAGAACGCGCGCAAGAACGACACACGAACTTAGGTTCAGTCACTAAGCTGTGGATCTCGCCCAAGTGTTCGGTGATATCTCGACGGTTTAACTTACAAAAGCGTTTAGCCATGCTTCAACTCCAGCTAAGAATAATAATGATTCTTAGTTAGATATACATCCGTAACGCGACTATCGCAAGTGTTAAATGGCAATTTATCGTATTTATGACGGGAAATTTTCTTAGCGTGTATCTAAGTTATTGATGCTTCAATTAAGTCATTGATGCTTTCACATAGACGTCAAAACGGTTCTTTTTGGTTTCAATCGCCATGCTCGGTTTTTGTTCGTCTAACCAAGCAGCGTAATCCGGTCTTTTAACCACAACTCGCTTCGATGCCAATTTCATCGCCGGCTCAAATAGACCATCAGCATCCAGATCGGCACCCACCAAAGATTGGAATACGCGCATCTCTTTTTTAACCAAAGCCGATTTCTTTTTGTTCTCTGGGTGTGGGTACATTGGGTCGAGGTACACCACGTCTGGCTGTTCGAAGTCAGGATCGTTGCTGAGCTTATCCAACGCATCGTGACTGGATGCGTGAATCAGCTTCATACGCTCACTTACCCAACCACCGATGTCTGGGTCTTGTTGCGCTCGCTGCAAGCCATCATCAAGCAGTGCAGCCACAACTGGATGACGCTCGACCATTTGCACCTTACAACCTAGAGAAGCCAACACAAACGCATCGCGCCCTAAGCCTGCAGTACCATCAAGAATAGTTGGCGTTGCGCCTTTGTTTAAACCAGCTGCTTTGGCAATCGCCTGACCTTTACCACCGCCAAACTTACGTCGGTGACCAACAGCGCCTCCCACTAAATCAACAAAGATAGCGCCAAGCTTAGGCTCATCGACTTTACGTAGCTCAAGTCGCTCACTAGTCAGTACCAAAGCAAAATCGCTGCTTTCATCATGAGATAAGTTCCAGCGGGTCGCTAAGTCATTCAAATGATCGATTTGGGTAGCATCTTCGCAAATCAGTTGTAGTTGCAAGGTCGTCTCCAACAGACAGTAGTATTCAAAACAAAAGAGGCAACCAGTTTACCTGATTGCCTCAACAATACATATTAGCGGTGAAAAGTATTCCCAGCTAAAGTCGGCTTACCTAAACCAATGGCTCTGTCTCTCGCTCTTGTCTTAACTCTTCAACAAGCTCTGCGAGTGGCTTAGGTCGCCCTATGATGTAGCCCTGCGCGTAGTTCACACCCAGTTCGATAAGCTTGTCGATAATCTGGGTATTTTCAACGAACTCAGCCACGGTGTGCTTGCCCATCTGCTTGGCAAGATCATTGATCGAGCGAACCATCACATGGTCCATCTCATTCACATCAATATCACGTACAAACAAGCCATCGATCTTCACAATATCGACAGGCAGCTTTTTCAGATAGCCAAATGACGATAGCCCTGAGCCAAAATCATCCAATGCAATCATGCAGCCAAGCTCTTTGATTCGAGTGAAGAACTTGATCGCCTGCTTCATGTTACTCATGGCCGCTGTTTCGGTGATCTCTAAACAAATCTTATGACACGGTATCGATGAATCGCTCAGGCTATCTATCAAAAATTCGACAAACTCACGGTTACCCATCGAGTGACCGGAAAGATTGATTGAACACATCCCCAGTTCCTCAATAACCTCAGGGCGTTGCTCCAACCAACCCAAGGTTTGACTGACGACTTGGCGGTCAATCAAATGCGCGATGTTATAACGCTCTGAGGCTGGCATGAAGATCCCCGGGGAGATGTATTCCCCTTGGATGTTCTTGATGCGGACCAAGATTTCAAAGTGCATTTTATCGCTGTCTTCATCTAGGCCAAGAATTCGCTGCGCAAACAACTCTAAGCGATCGTTAGCCAAGGCCTCATGCACTAGGTTAACGCACTCCATCTCAAGATGGCGACGACGCAGGTCTTCATCATCTTGATGGTAAAGATGATAGCGATTGCGACCTTCTTCTTTAGCGGCATGACAAGCTGCATCCGCCTGAGCGTGCACCATCTGTGGTGAAGCTGCTGTATGGTCAATCAATCGAATACCGATAGAGCACGTTAGGTTGAGTCGAATATCATCCCACAAGAATGGATTCTCACTCATCATCGAGATAATACTGCGACACACATTCACCGCATCTCGTTCAGTACAGTCTTTCATCAGCACAGCAAACTCATCACCACCCATTCGCGCTAACACCGCATTGTAAGGCAGTACGTCTTCTAGCAGTTTGGCGCTAAACAAGATCGCAGCATCACCCGCTTCATGTCCTGCGGTATCGTTCAGCACTTTCAGCTGATCCAAATCTAGGAACAACATTGCGTGAGTTCGCATGTGGCTCTCAACCTCTTTCAGCGCCTTTTGCAGCTCTTGCTCAAAGTGGTTGCGGTTAAAGGTGTCAGTCAGTAGGTCATAGCGAGCCTGATACTCTAGCTTTTCAGAAAGCTCGTGCGTTTCGGTGATGTCTTCACCCACAATCAACAGCTGATCAGACTCCACCAACGGGCGGATATTTTCACGAATCCAGCTCTTGCTGCCGTCGGCATGGCGATATTCGATATCACGACGCCACACACCACGAATCTTATGCTGAGGTTGCAGCAAGATATGACGAGGAATCATCGCGTTCTCATCAACATAGAATTCTCTAGGGCGATGGCCCAACAACTGATCGAGAGGGTATCCCAAAAGCTCTTCGGCAAACTGGTTCACTTGTTGAATGCGATTATTGCCATCGAGCGTAATCATCATCACCGGCTGTTTGTCGTAATACAGCTTCAAGTTTGCTTCACGTTGGAACAGCTTATTCTCAGCAAGCTTACGTGAGGTCACGTCGCGCGCCTCAAAGAGAAACTGAATGTCTTCGTCTTCACTGCCCGGCATCGGCTTCAATGAAATATCCAACACCATCGCACCGCGATCTCGACACCACACCTCGGCTTCAAATCGTAAGGCTGGGTGCTCACTTTTTGCGATGAAATATTCGGCTAGCACTTCTCGCGCAGAACTTTCCCAATGTTGGTGTTGTTGCAGCGGCGTTCCCAGTTTATAGCCTTGATTATAAAGCAGCTCATGTAACTTGCTGTTACTCGACAGCAGCACGCCACCCTTATCAATGATGCCCATAAATTGCAGGCTCTGATCAAATATCGACTCCAACAGTCGTTGGCTTTGGCGACTTGCACGTTCGCTCTTCTTCAGACGGTTAAGGTAATACACCAACACCGCGATAACACACGACATGCTCAAGAACATTAAACCGATGGTGCGAATTTCATCGCGATAGCGCATTAAGAATGACTTCGGCTTATTGAGGAAGGTTACTGAGGCTTCATTCTCTGCACCCAAATCCCAACGTGAGATCTGTTGGTAATCGAGTTTGATTTCTGGCGCGCCAGCAACCACCAATGGCAATGGAGCCTTAGGATTGTTCAGCACGCTCAACAGCACGCGCCCCGTGTCTCGACCTTGCGTTTCTCCACTGTGGATCACGCCACCAATCGCACCAAACCCAAGTCCTAAATCATGCACAATATACAATGGCATCTGAGTTTTTTTGTTGAACTGACGCCAGTCTTCTTTGCTGCTGACCCGACCATTGATGTCGCGGTAGTAGGCCCAGAACAACAAGCTTTTAGTTAGATCAGCGCGTTGCGCGAACGTCATCAGTTCTTGATAAGAATCAGGCGTATATTGCTCCACCATCCCAGAAAACTCAGGGCGTTTTTGTAGAAATAAATCCACTTGAGCGCGAATCGCTTCACCCGTTACCGAGTGATCGGTAACCACGTAAACTTTTTTAACCGTCGATTGAAGTCGATTGATCAGCTCAATATTGCTCGCCATATCAATATCTTCAGTGATACCGGTTGCGTGCAAGCCTTCAATCATTTGCGGAGAAAAATTGTTGATGCCACCAAAAATAACGGGCGTGCCATTGAGTTCGGGCGCTAAGCGTTTCATCAGATTGAGGGCGTTATTATCACTGACGACTACAGCGGCAAACTCTTCATGCGACAGCTTAGTGCGGTATAGCTGATAAATTCGCTCTAAGTATTCAGCGTTTTGAGTTCGCTTGGTATCGAGATAAACAACCCGGTAAGATAACCCATCGCGATCGAGCTCATCAGATAGTCCTTTATGGAAATCATCTGTCCAGAAAAAGCCTTGATGATAAGAGTGAATAACCAACACATCTTTTGCCTGAGCTGAAGCAAAAACACTCCAACACATCACAATAAAAAATAACGAAAATCGCACTGAATTCACCCTAACCCTATAGTTACTGCTAATATTATCACCCTTGGCTATGATGTGTACTCAAGCCGGTATGTTTTTCATTCAACCTAAGGATTATGCATGTCCACAACCACAGCTCGTCTAGATGATCTAGACCGTGCCATTCTCAAAACCTTGATGGAAGATGCACGAACTCCTTACGCTGAAATGGCAAAGCAGTTCGATGTCAGCCCTGCGACGATTCACGTTCGCATCGAAAAGATGAGATCGGCAGACATTATCGAGCGAACGGAAGTTGTGGTAAACACCAAAAAACTGGGTTACGACGTGTGTTGCTTTATTGGCATCAACCTTAATGCTGCCAAAGATTACCACTCGGCGATCGCTAAGCTGAATGCCTTAGACGAAGTGGTTGAGGCGTACTACACCACTGGTGCTTACAATATCTTTGTAAAGCTGATGTGTAAGTCGATAGAAGAGCTGCAGTTTGTATTGATCGATAAGCTGCAAGCGATCGATGAAGTTCAGTCGACAGAGACACTGATTTCATTGCAGAACCCTATCAACCGCAATGTGAATCCATAACATTGATTCGCCTTGCTTGGCATAACGCACAGACAAAAAAAGAGCCTCTAACTAGAGGCTCTTTTCGCAATAAACTAGATAGTTACCGTGATTATGCGTTGATTCCCGCGTGGCGCAGCATTGCGTCGATTTGTGGCTCACGACCACGGAAGCGTTTGAACAGCTCCATTGGCTCTTCACTGCCACCCATTTCAAGGATGTTGTTCAGGAAGCGATTACCCGTTTCAGTGTTGAAGATACCCTCTTCTTCAAATGCTGAGAACGCATCTGCCGATAGCACTTCTGCCCACAGGTAGCTGTAGTAGCCCGCGCTGTAACCACCAGCAAAGATGTGACCAAAGCTGTGTGAGAAACGGTTCCAATCTAGGCTTGGCAGTACCGACACCTTAGACTTAACATCCGCTAGCGTTTCTAGTACGCGAGCACCCACTTCAGGGTCGTATTCTGTGTGTAGCGTGAAATCGAACAAACCAAGCTCTAGCTGACGCAGGATAAACATCGCAGATTGGAAGTTCTTCGCCGCTAGCATCTTCTCTAGCATCTCTTTTGGTAGCGCTTCACCCGTTTCGAAGTGACCAGAGATGAACGACAGCGCTTCTTCTTCCCAACACCAGTTTTCTAGGAACTGACTTGGTAGCTCAACCGCATCCCAAGGCACACCATTGATACCCGCAACTGCGCCCGCTTCTACTTGCGTTAGCATGTGGTGGATACCGTGGCCGAATTCGTGGAACAAGGTCACCACTTCATCGTGAGTAAACAGTGCTGGCTTATCACCAACTGGCTTATTGAAGTTACACGTTAGGTAAGCAACCGGGGTCTGTAGCTCGCCAGATTCGGTAATGCGACGACCACGACAGTCATCCATCCAAGCGCCACCACGTTTGTGTTCACGTGCGTATAGATCTAGGTAGAAGCTACCACGCAGTGTTCCAGTCGCATCAAAGATATCAAAGAAACGCACTGACTCATGCCAAGTGTCTACGCCTTGACGCTCTGTTACCGACATACCAAACACGCGGTTCAGTACCTCAAACAGACCTGAAACCACATTAGATTCTGGGAAGTAAGGACGAAGCTCTTCATCAGAGATCTCGAACAGTTTCTGTTTTTGTTTCTCACTGTAGTAAGCGATGTCCCACAGGTTTAGCTCAGAGACACCAAATTCTTTCTCAGCAAACTGGCGTAGCTCTTCAACTTCTCGCTCACCTTGCGGTTTGGCTTTTACTGCTAGGTCGTTTAGGAAGCCAAGCACTTGGTCTGGCGTTTCTGCCATCTTAGTCGACAGTGATTTTTCGCTGTAAGTACTGAAACCAAGCATGCGCGCGATCTCGTGGCGCAGCTTAAGTTGCTCGGTGATGATCTCAGTGTTGTCCCACTTACCTGCGTTTGGACCGCGATCTGAAGCGCGCGTTACGTACGCTTCATAAAGCTCTTTACGCAGTTCTTGGTTATCACAGTAGGTCATCACAGGTAGGTATGATGGGATATCTAAAGTCAGTAGGTAGCCTTCTTGCTCTTTAGACTCAGCCGCCGCTTGAGCTGCCGCCAGTGCTGATTCAGGCATACCTGCCAGCTCAGCTACGTCTGTGATCTGCTTGCTCCAACCCATGGTTGCATCAAGCACGTTATTTGAGAATTGAGAGCCTAACTCAGACTGGCGCTTGCTGATCTCGCCGTAACGATGCTGTTCATCTGCAGGTAAGCCAATGCCCGACAATTCAAAGTCGCGCAGTGCGTCGGTAATAGTTTTTTGTTGAGCTCGGTTCAGTGCAGAGAATGCTTCACTCGCCTTGATCGCTTTATACGCTTCGAACAAGCCTTTGTGTTGGCCAACCCAAGTGCCGTATTCAGATAGCACAGGTAAGCAGCTCTCATACGCTTCACGCAGTTCGTCACTGTTCACGACAGAGTTCATATGGCTTACAGGTGACCAAATGCGACCTAAACGATCATCCACTTCTTCAATTGGAGCAACTAGGTTGTCCCAGCTTGGTGAAGTATTACCTTCAAGTACTTGTTCTATCTTGTTGCGACACGCTTCAATCACTTGCTCAACTGCAGGCTTTACGTGCTCTGGCTTGATCTGTGAAAACGGAGGTAAGTCCGTGAAGGTTAATAGCGGATTAGACATATAAACATTCCTTTGGCTTTAGAGACTTTCGTCTTTTTTGTAATGAGGTCGTCTTACAGTCATCAGGCTAAAGTTCGCCCTAAAAAATCACCTGCGAATAGTTATTAAATAGTGCCCATAAAGGCAAATTTCAATAGTAGAACCAATAACTAACTGCAGATAGCTGACGACTGTCCCTGAATTGTTCGAGAATTTATGGTCCATTGAGGGTTATAATAGTCTGATTAACCCCACCTACACTAACCACACTCTAATTCGAGAGTGTTACGAGAGTTTAATTTGTTAAGTTATCGCCACAGCTTCCACGCAGGTAACCATGCCGACGTAGTAAAGCATATCGTACAGAGCCTTATTCTTAATTCTTTGAAACAAAAGGATAAGCCTTTTGTTTATCATGACACTCACTCTGGTGTAGGTCGTTACGACTTAACGCATGAATGGTCTGAAAAAACCGGTGAATACAAGCAAGGTATTGCTCGTGTGTGGGAGCAAACAGACCTTCCTGAAGACATTCAAAGCTACCTTGAGTCTATTTCCATTCTCAATAATGGCGAGAAACTGCGTTACTACCCGGGTTCTCCACGTGTTGCACGTGCACACCTGCGTGACCAAGACCGCATGGTACTGACTGAGCTTCACCCAGCCGATCACCCGCTGCTTGAGCAAGAGTTCCACCGCGACCGTCAGGTATCTATCTACAAAGAAGATGGTTTTAAGCGCTTAAAAGGCAGCCTGCCACCAAAAGAGCGTCGTGGTTTGGTGCTAATCGATCCGCCTTACGAGCTGGCAAAAGAGTACCGTGATGTCGTGACTGCAATCGCTCAAAGCCACAAGCGCTGGGCAACCGGTATCTACGCAATTTGGTACCCGGTAGTAAATCGCTGTGATATCGAAGATATGATCGAAGGTCTCGAAGGCTTAGGCATCAACAAGATTCTACAAATCGAACTTGGCGTATCACCAGACACCAACGAGCGTGGCATGACGGCATCAGGCATGATCGTGATTAACCCGCCTTGGAAGCTAGAAAGCCAAATGAAAGAGATTCTTCCATTCTTGAAGGAAGCAATTGCGCCAGCGACTGGTCACTTCAAAGTAGAGTGGATCGTACCCGAGTAATCTCGAGTCCACATCATAGACTGAAGAATCTTCAACAGACTGTGATGTGGACGAATAAATTTTAAACAGGGAGATTGAGTTCAACCGATCTGCCCTCAATATAATAATTAGACAATTTAAGAATCTATAGGACGTAGGTATCCAGTGCTCTCACTGTGACTACAACCTTCAATAAATGGAGAAAGTAATGGCGACTCATTTTGATTACATCTGTATCGGTGGCGGTTCAGGCGGCATCGCATCGGCTAACCGCGCAGCTATGCACGGTGCAAAAGTTGCACTTATCGAAGCTCAAGACCTTGGTGGTACTTGTGTAAACGTTGGTTGTGTTCCTAAAAAGGTAATGTGGCACGGCGCTCAAGTCGCTGAAGCAATCAACCTATACTCTGAGGACTACGGCTTCGACGTTGAAGTAAAAAGCTTTAACTGGAGCAAGCTGATTGAAAACCGCCAAGCGTACATTGGTCGTATCCACCAATCTTACGACCGCGTACTAGGTAACAACAAAGTAAACGTAATCAAAGGCTTTGCTAAGTTCGTTGATGAAAAGACAGTTGAAGTGAACGGTGAACACTACACAGCAGATCACATCCTGATCGCGGTAGGTGGTCGTCCAACAATTCCAAACATCCCAGGTGCAGAATACGGCATCGACTCAAATGGCTTCTTCGACCTAATGGAGCAACCAAAACGCGTTGCGGTTATCGGTGCTGGCTACATCGCAGTTGAGATCGCAGGTGTACTAAGCGCACTAGGCACAGAAACACACTTGTTCTGTCGTAAAGAATCTCCACTACGTAGCTTCGATCCAATGATCATCGAAACGCTAGTAGAAGTAATGGAAGCAGAAGGTCCAACACTTCACACGCACTCAGTGCCTAAAGAAGTTGTGAAAGAAGTGGATGGCACACTGACTCTACACCTAGAGAACGGCAACACTCAAAACGTTGACCACCTAATCTGGGCTATCGGTCGCCACCCAGCAACTGACGCTATCAACCTAGCATCAACTGGCGTTGCAACTAACGACCGTGGCTACATCAAAGTAGACGAGTTCCAAGCAACTAATGTTCCTGGCATCTACTGTGTTGGCGACATCATGGAAGGCGGTATCGAGCTAACACCTGTTGCTGTTAAAGCCGGTCGTCAGCTTTCTGAGCGTCTATTTAACGGTCAAACAAACGCAAAAATGGACTACAAGCTAGTGCCTACTGTTGTATTCAGCCACCCACCTATCGGCACTATTGGTCTAACGACTCAAGAAGCTGAAGAGCAATACGGCAAAGACAACATCAAGGTTTACACATCGGGCTTCACTGCGATGTACACAGCAGTAACCAAGCACCGTCAACCTTGTAAGATGAAGCTAGTATGTGCTGGCGAAGAAGAGACTGTCGTTGGCCTACACGGCATCGGCTTCACGGTTGATGAAATGATTCAAGGCTTCGGCGTTGCAATGAAGATGGGCGCAACCAAAGCAGACTTCGACTCTGTTGTGGCGATTCACCCAACGGGCAGCGAAGAGTTCGTAACGATGAGATAATCAACACTATTTGTTGATATCTCTTAAAAGCAGGCCTTGTGCCTGCTTTTTTTATGTCCACTCTTGAACCTTACCCCTCAACTCCACGTAACACAGATACTGACCTATCTAGAACAGCAACGGAGTTTGTGATGAATCTACTAATTGAATCATTTGAAGGCGGGATCTACTTGGCTTACCAAGTTATTGGCGAGCAAAAGCAATTAATTAAAGATGACCACCAGCATCCTATGAAGTTTTTGAGTGTAAACCAAGCACGCGATCATTTTAGTGACCAAGGCGTAGCATCAGCAATGTTGGTTCATAACAGCGCCTACGACGAGATGTGCGGTGAGCATTGTGGTAGCACACAGCCTTTCGAGATTGATTTGAAGTGGAGTTAAATCAACCTCAAATCAATCGCGATAAAAATTGAAAGGCTTGCATCAATGCAAGCCTTTCTTATGGGAGTCACTTTCACTTTTAATCACCTAGATTAGCGCGATGTCCGTTTAAGTCTTCGTTTAATGTTCTGCTCTTTCACTACAAAGTCGAATAGCGGAGCGAACAGGTTGGCGAACAAGATAGCCAGCATAATGCCCTCTGGGTAGGCTGGATTAAGCACTCGAATACCGACCGTCATCACGCCGATCAAAATCCCATAGGCCCATTTACTCTGATTGGTAAACGCGGCAGATACAGGGTCTGTTGCCATGAAGAAGGTACCAAAGGCAACACCACCCAACACAAAGTGCCAGTAAAACGGCATCGAAAACATCGAGTTAGTATCCGACCCTATCCAGTTCAGTAAACTCGAGGTCGCCACAAGCCCAACAATCACACCGGCGACAATGCGCCAAGACGCTATCTTCATCACAATCAAAATCAACCCCGTCAGCATGATAAGCAGTGACGACACCTCACCCATCGAACCTGGAATATTACCGATAAAGGCATCCATCCAGGTGATCGCCTCGCCAGTCATATTATTGATTAGTGACGGGCTGCCCCCCTCATACCATTGGCTCAGTGGGGTCGCGCCTGAATAGCCGTCAGCAGCAACCCATACCAACCCACCGGACATGTTGGCGGGATAGGCAAAGTAAAGGAACGCGCGTCCTGCAAGGGCTGGGTTAAGGAAATTTCGCCCTGTGCCGCCGAATAACTCTTTGGCGACAACAATACCAAAGGTGATACCTAACGCGGCTTGCCAAAGCGGGATGGTTGGCGGGAGGATGAGTGCAAACAGCAGAGAGCTAACAAAAAAACCTTCATTAACTTCGTGCTTACGAACGACAGCAAACAGTACCTCCCAGACGCCACCTACTACAAACACCGTGGCATAAACGGGTAGGAAATAGAGTGCACCAAGCAACATCTGACTTGCCCAGCCACTTGCCATCAATGACTGCGCATCACCAAATGCCCACGACAGACGCCAGCTACTCTCGATAACCGAGGCAAGTTCATTTAATTGATAACTGGATGTGAGTGCGAGAACGCTTTGGTGTCCGACGTTATACATCCCCCAGAACATTGCCGGGAAAGTCGCCAGCCATACCAGAATCATGATGCGCTTTAGGTCAATGCTGTCACGAACATGGGTTATACCGCGGTTTACGTTTCCGGGTGTATAGAATATTGTCGCGAAAGCTTCATACACTGGGTAGAGCTTTTCGTACTTACCACCCGCTTCGAATTGAGGGGATACGCCCTCTAGCCACTTATTCAATTTCATATTTTTATAACCTCATTGATGTGAGTCAGAGGCAATACGAAACAAATAAGGTTAGAGAACAATTTGGCATAATCTACCTCTATAAAGCGAACCTTTAACCAACTCTCCACCGTCAATATTTGAGAGAAAATCAAGAGCTAAACTTTGGAAAGAAGATCACATACCCGCATTTTTGATGCTACCTCTCAAAAATGCGACTCTTTAGCTTATTTTTTTATATGTAATTGATAAAAACATCGAAAAAACATCTAAAACTCTTATAGAATGCATGCACAATAAGAGATATAAAAAGATCAGTTGTGCAAAATAGAAGCAGTGGCCCCACTGAGGTTTTCTATCGCCTCATGGATATCCCAGACGCGGAAAAAAGTCTCTACCTAAAACGACTAGAGCAAGAACAACCCTGCTTATATCAGCAGGTACTTCCTCTCATCAGTGAAGTCCCCTCAGAGCAGCTCACATCACTGCTCGGCTTTCACGCACAACAAGCAACAGAAAGCGAGCTCAACCTAACCGACACCTTAGTCGATAAATACTATATATCGCATGAACTCGGTCGTGGTGGTATGGGGATTGTCTATGCAGCCAGTCGAGCAGATAGAACCTTTGAGCAAGACTTAGCCGTTAAATTCATACAGCCCTCTCTTTCACATATTTTAGGTGAGCATGCTCTATTTCAAGAAGCACAATTACTCGCACATCTAAACCATCCATGTATAGCCAAAGTGTTTGATGGTGGGGTCTACGAAGAGTCGGTCTATATTGTGATGGAGCGAGTTGAAGGGGAAACGCTTTCTCTGTATTTGCAGAATCGCTCTTGTAGTGAAAAGCAAAGGCTCAATTTATTTAAAGAAATTTGTTCGGCAATTGAACATGCTCATCAAAAACAAGTGCTGCATGCTGATCTCAAGCCCGAGAATATCTTAATTGATCCTTTTGGTTCACCTAAGATTCTCGACTTCAATCTAACTCAAAAAGTCAAACAACCCACACCCAACCAAAGCTCAGATGCTTCCATACTGACAGCCTACAGCAAGGCTTATGCCAGCCCAGAGCAGGTTGCAGGTCACTTCCTAACTCAACAAAGTGATATTTACTCACTGGGTAAAGTGCTAGCGCTGATTTTTGACTCTTCTTCAAACTTAGATATTAATCTAATTGTAGAAAAGGCGACAAACCACGAACCCTACCGTCGCTATGCCAGCGTAAGTGAATTGCGCCAAGACATAGTGCGTATCTTAGAATGTCGCCCCATTTCCTTGAGAGAGAAGCAACCACTCTATTCATTATCAAAGCTATTAAAGCGACGCCCAGTACAGAGTGCTCTAACAATTCTATTGCTACTGTCAGGCGCAACGTTTTCAACAGCTATATTCAATAAGAATTTACAACTACGCAAAGAAAAACTCGTCGCGGAAGAGATGATGTATGAAGTGACGAGCCTATTGTTTCATGCCAAAGGCAGTGATGCTGCAAAAATGTCAGTCGGCACGATGCTTGAGCTAACTAGACGACGGATCTTATCAAACCCTGATTTACCCAAAGACGTTAAACAGAAAATGCTATTGGCGATGCTGACACCATCACCTGAAAAATCTGTGACTAACAAAAACAAAGAAAAGTAATCCAACAATTAATTATGAAAAAAATACTACTCCCACTGATAGCTCTCTGGTCAACAAGTCTTTACATCCATGCTAATGGCAGCGAAGTTCTTACTGGGTATTTTATTGATTCACCAGTATCAGGGCTTTATTACGAAACCAGCTCCAATCTTTCCGGCACCACTGATAAAGGGGCATTCCAATACAATTCAGGTGATATCGTCAGCTTTTTTATTGGCACCGATAATTCGGGTTACTTGCTGACAACGCTTTCTGGCCAGGAGGTAATAACACCAACCCTATCGTCAACTCGCCCAAGCCGCAGCATCAACATGACTCGTTTACTTCTATCGCTTGATGACACTCCAGAACACCGCGATGAAATCATCTTAGCGAGTAAAGTTTTATCTGACGTAGAGTTTCAAAAGAAGCTCAAAAATCTCGACCTAAGCTATTTAGATGCTCAAGAATTAGGCATTGACCTTGTTTCAGTCAAAGAAGCTGCAAAGCACCTCAACCAGAGCCAAGAATACATCAAGGATAACTTTGCCTCAGAGGAAATCATTTTTTCTCCTAAAGACAAAGTGCTTCATAACATTATTATTGCCAAGAAAGACTATGCAGGACGCGCGTGCTTTTACGACTTAGCTCACCACACTAATCCAAAATACAAAGGTCCGATTGGAGAGCTTAGTTACCAAATCACAGACACAGAACTCATTCAGTTCCCAGGAACAGGCGACTATTTTAACGGCTGCAACCTACGCCCTTACCAGACACCCCAGAAGATCATTCGCGAACCATTATCCAACAGCGATGGCTGGACAGGCTTTACCAGTTGTGCTCAAAAAGGCTGCACACGCCACGATTTGAGTGGATTCTCAATTGAAGACTACAACGATGAAGGGGACTGGAAGTACCGTACCGTTGCATTAGATTTTGATACAGAAACTGAGCTGTTGATGGAAAAAACCCAAGGTTTAGGACAGAAAGAGCACATCCGTCATTCAAACAAAGCTGAGATGATTTGGTTTACCTACACAAATGATCGCGGTAATCACATCCCTTATGAAGGTGTTTGGCAGCACACTCAATATCAACAAAACGGCATCATAAATGAGTGCCTACTCATCAAAGATAAACGCATTTTTCTTGGCCAAAGCGACACTGAGGCCTGCTCAACAAACCACCAACAATACACGCAAGACGTTACAGAAAAATTTGGCGATATGTGGTGGCTGACCAACCCAGAACCTACAACTTCTCTCGCCCAAATGAATGTCTCTGTCCGCTGGTATGACTCAGTACCACATCAGCATTTCACAGCATGGGAATACTTGCCTGCAGGTCAAAATTGGGATCAAGGCATACTCTACAGATTCAAACAAAAAATTTCACTAAACCCTGACAAATCCCATAATATCAGCACCCTATCCGTTTCCGAGTTTAGTAAAGTGAGGTCTAAAAGCTAATGGCAACTCCAGATATCACACAGATCATCCAGCAATGGCAATCCGGCGATAAAAGTGCCGAAGCCGATCTATATCAATTCGCGTACTTGCAGTTAAGACATATTGCTCAACAAGAACGCTCTCGCAGCGCTCAAAAATATGGTGCTGACAATCAAGTGCTGAGCGACAGTATGAACAGTACGACTGCTTTAATTCATGACGCTTACCTAAAGATCTCATCTTCCGACCTTCAATCGGTCGAAAATAAAAAAGACTTTTTTCTTATGGCTGCAAAAGTGATGCGCCAAATTTTAATCGATAATGCTCGCCACCTTCAGGCAAAAAAGCGCCAAAAGATGACTATGCTAAGCGACAGCAAAGACGATAAGTTCGAGCAATTAATGATCATGGATAAAGCCATAGACAACTTCAGTATCCACTACCCTCGCCAGTCTCAGGCACTCAAGCTTAAGTACTTAATGGGCATGCGTAATCGCGAGATCAGCGAGCTACTGAAATGCAGCTCGAGCTTGATCGAGAAGGATCTTAAATTCTCACGTTGTTGGCTACAAAGCAAACTGGTTTAATAATGAAAAAGCGATTCTGTTTACTGCTCATTTCCGGCTGTGGGGCTCTCATGTTCCTGCCTCCTTGGATAGCCTCAAAAGAAACTAACCTGTCGCACACCAGCAGTGGCATAAAACAGTTCTCTTCGAATAATAAACCTTCACCTCATAGCCCAGTAAACGGTGCTTCAATGCAGAGTTTGAATGAGGAAAATGAAAAAATTAAAAGTCATTCAACCTCAGAAAAAGCCGACATTTCACTAATATCTAAGTCGGCTTCGAACACCTTCGAATCGGCGCAACTCGACGTGGTTACCTTTAAGGAAAAAACTCAAACGATAGTCGTCGAAGAAGAGCGAGATAGAGCTGACAGTAATAAAAAGCCACATGTGAATCTTACAGTGCAGCAAAGTATTCGGCATGAAATCAACCAGTGGTCATTCACCGAAAATTCCCCGATCAACTACTCAATTGATATTACAGGGCTGTTTGAAGACCCAGATGATGACCTACTGACAACACAGCTTGCTGTTGATCATCCTAAGTTTTCCGTATCTCATTTAGGTGGGACATCGAGCCTACAAGGCACACCAAAAATCGGCAATGCACCAACTCAGCTTATTGCGCGAGCCAAAGATGATTATCACGGTTCGGAAAAGGGTGCTTGGGTAACTGCCACCTTTCCACTGCCTTCGCTCTCATCAGGACTAGAAGGTGAGGGATTACACCCTTTGATTGGTCAAACTTGGTACCGCCTTGAGACAAACCACCAGTTTGCAGGTAAGACTTACAACTATGAAAAGGTGTACTGCGAAGCATTTAAGTTCATCAATGACGAAGTGTTCTTTGCCTCATCCAACACTCTAACCACCTGCCCTAGCGAACATCAACTACGTAAAGTGGGGAGTTATCATGTTGATGGTGATGATCTTATTGTCTCTAGCACTCAGTCAATATTTGACCATGATATGCGTTGGAAAATCTTGGAAACCTATCCAAGTCACCCGACGTTCACCACCGCTCATGTGACACAAGTAAAAATGGGCAATGAATATGAAACTTATACGGTTGCCTCTAAAACTCAAATAGAGCAACGCATAAACACTATTACAGGCTTAGAGGCGCTACAACTGACACCAGTCAACTATATGTACTTGGCTAACGACGGTCACTACTACTTAGGATGGTATGGCATGCATATTGGTAATTACCAATTAACGAACCCAGACTGGCCCGATGAGATGGATGGTGACTTAAATATACAGTCTTACAATACAACAGTTATTTGCGAAGATTTACTCGACAAATTTAATCACTACTCTGTTGGTGGGCAAGGCGTATATGGCGATATCATAGGTCAAACCATCGGCGAAAATTTCGAGCCTATCGAGTGTGAAGGACGACCACTGGGCCACCTTCAATATTCCTTCTTCGATGTCGACTTTTTAGAATTTGATGAGTTCAAGCATGGCGAAGTATTTAGCATCATACTTCGCCCTAAGCTCGAGTGGCGTCATAAGGTTGAAGAGATCAAACTCAATGTTCGATATCTAGACCCTAACGCCTAGAAGCTCCAAAGAGCCTGTAAGCCGGTACTGAATGTATAGGTGTCGGCTTCAGGTAAGGTCGCCTTTTTTTGTTCTGTTACGTAATCTATACACACTCCATCAACCATAGTTTTACAGTATGTGGTTGTCACTGTTTCTGTATCCGACTGAAACCGCTTCTCATAACCAAACATTGCATACCAACCTAAGTGCAAACCGGGTGTCACTTCATAGCTCACCGATCCTTCCACTGCTGCTCGATAACCGAAGTCGTAGAAGTCAATATTTTCAAATTGCGTATTCGAAGTCACACTCCAAACTGGCAAACCAAAGGTCGCCTTACCGCTGATGTGCCATTTATCACTAAGATACAAACTACCGTCATCGTAGGCTAAACCAACATCCATAAAGATATCCGTCGACGTTTCCTCCCACGTACCGTAGAAATATTTGTTTCCCGCATCCGTATGATTTTTCACACCATAACGAGTAAAGGTTTGATATGTCAGTGACGGACCACCAATCACACGCCAGTTATCTTGCAACTTGTAATGCAACTGAATGTTGGTTGCCGTCTTCAGGTACTCCATCTGGTTCTTTTGAATAGATGCGCCATTATTAGCCCACTCTTCTTTCGAGCTTTGTGGAGAGAAAGAGGCCAGTGCATCGATAGAAAAATCGAAGTCATCATTCACGTAATACAGACCGCCAGTATTCAGTATCGGATTGGTCACTGTCACATCCGACCTTAACCCACCAAAGTGCTCTTGATACGTCACATTTTCCAAGCCAACCGTGAAATACGAGTAGCCATATTTATCACTATTATGTGCTTGTTGAGCCACTACCGAAAACGGAAATAGACTCAAACCGATCCATTTTTTCATTTTTATATCTATCAAACTAATTCGGGGCAGCATGCTATTGAAATTGGAAATCAATTAGAAGAGTGATCGTACAAATAAAAATCAAATAAATTTTACGGTTTTTTTATACCTTTACGTGTGTTGAAAAAACAATCAGCAACAAGTAAAACATTCACCAAGCAAATAAAGGCATCATAAAATGAAACAAATAGAGCTTAGCTAGAGCTCATTACAAAGGATATGACATGAAAAAAGTTAGTTTACTAGCAGCGTCAGTGGCTTTCGCCTTAACAGGCTGTGGTGGTTCAGACGGTGATAGCGCTGGTGCAGCGCCAGGTGGTTCAGACGGTGATAGCGCTGGTGCAGCGCCAGGTGGTGCGGTGATTACCGCTATTGATGGTTACTTACAACATGCTGAAGTATGGGTTGATCAAAATGGAGACTTCGAATTAGATAGCTCTGATACCAAGCTCGCTATCGAAACAGATGAGAATGGTCAATTCACTCTACCAGACGAACACAAGGGCAGCGTTGTATTTATTAAAGCAATCAAAGATAAGACAATCGATAACACACGCGGCCTGGTTACAAAAGACTTCGAACTCGCTGCAACAGTAGGTTCAACCATCATCAACCCAATGACAAACATGGTTGTTGAGCAACTAGCTAGTGATGACACTCTAACTCAAGAAGAAGCCGAAGCAGCAGTTGTTGCATCGGTAACAGGTTCTGGTTTAACTGTCTCTGAAGATCTTATTTTTGGTGACTACATTACTGATAGTACTGAAGAAGCAAAAGCTTTGAATGCTATTGGTGAAACACTTGTCGATCACTCTGATTTGCCTGTAGAAAAGCAGCTCGAATTAACCAACGCTGTTGCAGGTGAAGCTCAAACAATTATTGAAGACTCTCCACAAGAGATTGATGACTTCTCTCCAATCGTTGATATTCCTACTGATGGTAATCCAATCACGGTAGCTCCTAACTCTCGTCCAGTTGACACTGAAAATGGTGTTTTAGAGAACATCACTCTTGAGCCTTCAGATGTATGGGTAGAACTGGATGCTTCTACTTACTTCCAAGATGCAGAAGCCGATGCATTAACGTTCGAGCTTAAAGAGCTAGCAAACGACCTCAACGGACTAACAATTAGTAGTACTGATGGCACTATGACAGGTGACCTTACTACAGCAGGCACTTTTAATTACCAGATCTTCGCAAAAGATGAGCATGGCGCACTGTCATACCCGCTGAATCTTAAAGTCATTAAATTAGCTGAGAACCTAGCCCCAGAAGTCGTCGAAGAAGAACAAACAAGGCTACAAAGTATAATTAATGGCTGGCAGCTTCAAGAAGGTGAAATCTTTAACCAAACTATCGATTTATCAGGCTTATTTAACGATACCGATGGTGACATCGTTAAATATCGTTCTGGAGCTCTAACTGTTGATGGGTTAACTATTACCCCAACGGAAGACACAAGTTCAATCGTTACCATTTCGGGAACACCGAGTAAATCTTACTCAGCAGGACAAACCTTCAATGTCGGTGGTGTTGATAACGATGGCGCACCAACTTATGTGACATTTACTTTACCTGAAATATTAGAAGGTGCTCCTGTAGAACCACCACAACCAGAATTAGGCTTCACTCAAGCACACTTCGATAAAGGTGGCGTATGGCAAATGGGTAGCTTTGACTATGGTGATGCAGAGGTAGCATTTGCATCTCTACGTGTTAACAATGTCCAGAATGAGCTATGTTTTGCAACAGATGACTCAAGTGACTTCTCAACACTTAGTCGTCAAGACTGGTTAAGCACACTAGACAACATGCAGCATAACTACTGGGATCTTGGTCGTGATAATCTACTCAGAGATGACGACTGTTTCGCAGTCACATTAAACAACAATGGCACAATCGATTTACCTAGTGATGCAGGTACAGATACGGCAACAATGCTCTACCAAAATATCACGAAAGATGGTGATTATCAGATTGTAATGCTAATTGAAGAGTCTACCGGTCATAAAGAGCTGTTTTGGATGGACTCAACAGAAGTAGAAGATGGTGTTAACTACAACTCGTTCTCTTACCCAAGCCAAAACAACATGACAGTGGGAGCAACTCTTGATGAGTACCTACTTGTTGATGATGACGGTGGATATAACGGCCTTTACCCTTTACTTGATAAGTTTACTTACTCAATGACAGGTAAGAATGCTGAAGACCTTATAGAAGGCACGTACACTGCAACATCAATCACCGAACCAGGTGAAAGCTGGTCAGATAATTGGCTTGTTGGTGAGAATGTTGATGATTACGATAAAACGTTGATCAATCCATACCTAGGTCTAGTTGAAGACAACGACGACTGTAACTGTGTTGTAACTCGTCGCTACTTTACTTACCGCGACTTTGGTGAACTAACTATCGGTGTTGGTGACCATAACAAAGATGCACAGTATAGTTACGGCCATGATGACAACGGCTTTTTCTTTATCACATCAAATCAAGAGGAAGCGATCAAACGCATCCACGACGCTTGGAACAAATAAAGAACTGACGCTTAAAATAAAAATCCCGCTTTTGCGGGGTTTTTATTTTCCAGAAAAATAAAACAACCACTATAAATAAGCCCCAACAATACTTCATTCCACAAAATATTTTTTATGAAAATATGTACGGATTTTCCATTCATTCCCGTATCTTGCACCCCATTCATACAAGCTGTAAAAACTAGCCAGTTTTATATCACCTCAAAAAATAATAGATTTCACTCGGTAAGGATGAAAAGAATGAAGAAGGTTAGTTTACTAGCAGCGTCAGTGGCTATTGCGTTATCAGGTTGTGGCGGTTCAGACGGTGGCTCGTCAGATGGTGCAACTCCAGGCGGTATTGTGATTACTGGCTTCGACGGCTACTTTAAAAATGCAGTTGTATTTGACGATATCGGTCAATCTGGCGTTTTAGAGGTTGGCACAGATACTATCTTTGGCTTAACAGACCAAGATGGCAAAATCACACTTCCAGTAGATACTGAAATTGATGGAAAACTAGCCATAAAAACACTTCGTCCAGGCGATATGACTAAAGCGCTTGCTGAAGAGCTTTCGGCGTTGAGCTCTAAAGCGGATAGCTATTCTGATTTTATGGATGTTTACACCACAGACATGGACCATGAAGGCCAACCAATGGCTAACAGCGTTGTATTCCGCACGCCTGAAGGTACCGATAAAACTGCATTAGTTATCTCTCCAATTACCGACCTTGTTGCTATTGAAATGCAGAAAAACGATAGCTCATTCGAAGATGCTACGACATCTGTAAACGAAAATTTAGGCGGAACGATTGAAGAACCTATCGATCTATTTTCAGACTTTGTAGCAACTTCAAAAGATGATCTTGAAAGCGCACAGTTACACAAAACTGCACAAATTCTTACTGAATCCAAAGCACAAGATCCTGCAGCCTACGAAAATAATGTAAATAGCATTACCGAGACCGCAGCAGAAAAGTCTAAAGAGATCGTAACAGAAGAGAACATGGGTTCTGAGGAACTTGTTAACGAGAAGCCTGTTATCGATCCAAGCCAACCAGAAACCGCTGTGACTAACTACAAGTTACTGGTAGACCCTACTGCGCAAGCTGATCTCGAATCAGAATTTGCAAAGCTAGAGGTAGTTGAAGGTCAAGGGTTTACACAGACGATCACTGTTCCTGAAAACTTATTCCAAGATAAGTACAGTTCTGAAGATAAATATCAAAACATCGCTATCGCTCGTGCTGAAGTGAATGGTAAGCAAGAAATTACGGTAACGCTAGAAGGCGAGACATTAACTATCTCAGCAAAAGATAGCTTTGTTCCTACATTAAGCAGCTACATTGTTACTCTGACAGCAGTTGATCGTGCCACTGCTGACTCAAAAGTACTGAGTGAGTTAAGTACTACATTCTCATTCGATGTTTCATTGGTAAATACTGCGCCAAAACTAGAGCCCGAAGCACAATCAGAAATACAGCGCGAGATTACTGACAACTGGACAATGAAGCAGGGTGAAGCTTTCTCAGCAGAGCTATCTGTTACCGGCCTATTTACAGACCGTGAGGGCGATGCTCTAACTTATGACTCCAACATTAGCTCTGTGGTAAAAGGACTAACATCAAAGTACGACGCCAAATCAGGCAAACTAATTATCTCAGGCCACCCGGAAACGCCAATAGAAGATATCAAGCAGTTCAACATCACAGCCGATGACGGACACGCTGCGACATTTATGGTTTCAGAGCCAGCAGTTTTTGATTTACCAATCATTGAGGTCGGCGATATCGCTGTCGACGAGGCTGTTGAAGCCGAACTTCAAAAGACGATCTCTAACAACTGGTCGCTTAAAGCTGGTGAAGCATTCTCTGAGCAACTCGATATTAGCGAGTTATTTACCTCAAATGTTTCTGGTGACGTTGAATATTACGCAAACTATGCGTCTCACGACAATGAACCAGCACGTAACCCAATTCCTGGTGTTTCTATCAAGATTGACGCGAGTGGTTTGGTAACACTGGAAGGTACACCTACAGCGGAAACCAACGGTGTCATGCTTTACGTCGCTAAAGGTATAAACTTCTCTGGTGGTGACGAGAATGATATTGAATCTGAAATGGTTACCTTTGCATTACCAAATGTACAACCAACTGATGAAGTTGATCCACCAGCACCAGATCTGGGATTTACGAAAGCACACTTCAATAACCAAGAGTGGAAGATGGGTAGCTTTGCTCCAAATGACGGTGAAATAGCTTACGCTAGTTTGATGAAGAACGACTCAACTGGTGGTTTGAAATTCTGCTGGGGCGCAACGAATGGTGACAATTAGCCTTATGAAGCTAACATAGGCTATAGCTTCAGAAATAGTGGATTAGGTCTTAACGACGGTAGTGAAATCATAGAGATGCTGTCCGAACTTGATGATGCAACTGGATACTTAGATTCTCAAGAGAAAGATTGCTGGCCTGTAAGTCTGAGCGATGGAAAGCTAGATGACGGCGAAAGTCGCTACGAAATGCTTTACCAAAAGAAAACGGAAGTAAATGGCGAAACCCAATATCAAATTCTTGTAAAGATCGGTACTGATGAACTGTTCTGGTTAGACTCAACAAACATGCCATTCGCTCATATTCAGCCTGTTGAGAATAAAGTAAACGAAGGTATCGTTGAATTTGATTTGATGGTAGAAAGCGAAGGTGAAGATGATAGCACGCAGCTAACATACAGTTTTGGCCAGTACAGCTATGACCAAACAACTTATGACTATGACTCTGTTATGCCAGAAGGTTTCCATACTCCTGGAGAGTGGACTCTAGTGGCAGATGATTTAAACAACCCACTACTACAAGCACAAGAAACGGGTGAAATGTCGGATTACAAAACTCGCTTCCGTTATATCGGTCGTGATTTTGGAGAATTTTACATCGGTATGAAATGGAGCCGTGAACCAGGTCAAGTACCAGGCCAAGTCTACCAATCAGCGCCTGAATACGGTCTGTTCTCTATTGATAAAGACAAAATGTTCAGCATTGTAAATAGCCTACCAATGATGTCAGTTGACTAACATTAAAAAACCCCAGCATATCGCTGGGGTTTCTTTTATCGGTGCATTTTAGCCTACGGTAACTCCAATACTCTTGACGCTACTTAACGCACATCACATTAAGCAATGAAGAACCTTTCAATTGATTTACGTTACCGTTGGTAAACAGACCTTTCTTATCTGCGCCCCAATAAGGGAGATGCATTGGCCAGTTCTGTTTTTCCATAACCTTTGAGCTCAAGATGCTTTGCCATTGCTTCTCACTCATCAGCTTCATGTTGACCTGATTACACACCAATTCAGCGCTATCGTAATCTAGGCGGCTCCAAGGCTTACCTTGCTCCATGTAGAACTGTTGTTGATGATCTAGAAGGTAAGGAATAGCATATTGGCTACCCGCAATGTCTGCTTTCACGCGAATCTCGATCTCTAGATCATTGTCTGAACTCGCGTTACCGCTTGGTAGCGTCTGAATTGCTGCAGCGCTCGCTACCGCCGCCACTTGCTTAGTAGCCACAGGTTTCGGTGCAGGCTTAGCTTCTACTTTTGCAGGAGCCTTGTGCGTCACCGCTTTTGGCTCTGCTGGTTTTGCCACAATAGGCTGTGATGAGGTTTTCGACTTATCGACCATACGAATAAAGGCTTCACCGTAACCAGAAACCTTACGCACCTGAGCTAGGTCTTTTCTCGCATCAGAGAAGGTAGAATAAGGTCCGATTAAGCAACGGTAGTCTCCGCCTTCCGGCTTCATCCAAACGTTGGTCGAGATCTTCTCATACAGAGGCTTTGCTCGGCTCAGTGACAAAGGCTTGTTCAGCAGGCCACATTGAACCCAAAACAGTTCGTTATCTGAATGACGTTTTGGTGCTTTACTGCCCCACACGCCCTTACCGATCGGACATGATTGCTCTAGCTGTGGTAATTGGTTGGTGCTTGCCTGAGTTGCATCACATAGAACCGACTCTGCATTCACTTGGCTCGATACCAAAAGAGATGCAGCGATAAGTCCCATACGATAATTTCTCGTCACAGCACGACATACAGCATTCATTGTCAATTTCATAACCACCACTTAAACCCTTGCGGGCTAATTATTACCGAATCTATGTCGATAAAACATGAATTCCATTTTAACTATTATTGACACTGTCAATAATACTAAGTTCCAGATCCATTAAGCAAAAAAAGAGCCGTAATTGCTTACGGCTCTTAATTTAGTGACTTTTTTTACTAAAAATCAAACCGGGCTATCACCCTTTATAAATTTTCGGGTTAAACACGTCACGTAACCAGTCGCCTAATAGGTTAATAACGAGAACCAATGTTACCAAAAGCACACCTGGGAATGCTGTGATCCACCATGCTCCTGAGAAAATGTAGTTAAAACCAGTACTGATCAGGGCACCGAGTGACGGTTGGTCTACCGGAAGACCTAAACCGAGGAAAGAAAGTGCCGCTTCTGACATGATGGCATTTGCCACCTGTACCGTAGAGATAACCAAAATCGGTGATAAACAGTTAGGCAGAATATGGCGGAACATGATGCGAGGCGCTCTAAAGCCCATCACACGTGCCGCTTCTACGTACTCTTTCTTCTTCTCTGCCAATACCGATGCACGAATCGTACGAGCATACTGCGGCCATTCAGCAATACCGATGATCACCACCAGCATAACAACCGCATATTGCGCGTAGAAGTCACTACCGAAACTCGCCTTAAAGATGGCCGAGACAATGATCGCAACCATCATGGTTGAGAACGAAAGCTGAACATCGGCAAAACGCATCAGGAAGCTATCAATACGACCACCGAAGTAACCTGCAGACAAGCCAATGATGATACCGAGAGTCAGCTGAAGACCTACCGCTAGGAAACCGATCGTCAATGACAGACGCGAGCCGTAAAGCATCGTAGATAAGATGTCACGACCCTGCTCATCAGTACCCAGTAGGAAGCGTTCTTCGCCGTCTTCCATCCAAGATGGTGGCAACTCAGAATCCATGATGTCGATAGACGTCACGTCATACGGGTCTGTTGGCGCTAGAATAGGTGCCGCTAATGCCATAACAAGGAAAGCTGCAAAGATAGCGAAGCTCACCATTGCCACTTTGTCACGTAAGAAGTAGTACAGAATGTCTGACTGCTTGAATCGCTCCCAACGAGATGGAGCTGTTGTTGTTTGTTCCATGATTATGCTCCTTTCCCTGTGATGTTCACTGTTGGGTTAATGATGCCGTATAGCAGGTCAACAATGGTGTTAGTTACTACGAAGATCAGGCCAACGAAAATAACGTATGCGGTAATCAGTGGTGTATCCACTCGGTTAATCGCTTCAAGGAATAGGAAGCCGGTACCCGGCCACTGGAATACAGTTTCAGTAAGAATGGTGTAAGCCACCATAGTACCGATTTGAACACCGCCTACCGTTAGTACTGGCAGCATTGTGTTCTTCAAAGCGTGTTGGTAGTAAATCTTGTTCAGCGCTAGGCCTTTTGCTTTACCAAACTTGATATATTCAGAGCTAAGAACCTCTAGCATTTCAGAGCGTACTAGACGAATGAACAGAGGCAGCATGATAGATGCTAGAGCAATACTCGGCAGCACTAAGTGTGCAAGGCCATCTATCGTTAAGAAACCAGACTCCCAGCCAAACCAGTTTGCGGTCTCACCACGTCCAAACGACGGCAGCCAACCTAACTCAATAGAGAATACATACATCAACATGATTGCGGTTAAGAAAACAGGCACAGAAATGCCGATACTACTGCCCGCCATCACCAGTTTAGTGAAGAAGCTTTTTGGGTGTATTGCAGAATAAACGCCAAGTGGAATCGACAGACAAACAATGATCAGAGAAGCGCCGAACACAAGCTCAAGCGTTGCGACTAGTTTATCTAAGATTACGTCCACAGCTGGGCGTTTAAAGAAATATGAAGTACCAAGATCACCTTGTAGAGCTGCGCCCACAAAGCGAGTGTATTTTGTAATGAAGGGATCATTTAAGCCGAGTTCATCACGCAGCGCTTGACGCTCCGATTCTGAAACAGATTGACCGACTAACTCACGCAACGGGTCGCCCAGGTTATCCTGAATGGCAAACGCCACCAAACTGATCACAAACATCACTATCAGTGCCTGAAACAGGCGCTTGACCAGAAACGTAACCATTCCTTGCCCCTTATCTATCCATAACTATCTAGTCGAAATCCGCGACTAGATAACAAAATTCAGTCTTAAAAAAGGTATTTAGCCAGACTGAAGGAAGACCAAATACCGAAACTTAAATCTATATCTTAATAATTTGAGAGCCTGAAAAGCTTCAGGCTCTCGATTCTAGCAAGCTAGATTATTTTACAACTAGGTCGCCGAAGTAAGGCATAACCATTGGGTTTACTACGTCTGCTGCACCTACGTTAGACTTCGCGCCCCACGCTTCACTTTGCCAGTGTAGCGGTACGAATGCTGCGTCGTTGTAAAGTGTTGCTTCAACGCCTTTCAGCATTTCAGCACGCTTAACTGGGTCAGTTTCAGTGTTAGAAGCTTCTACGATCGCATCCATTTCTGGGTTTGAGTAGCCAGAACAGTTGTATTGACCACGGCCAGTCTCTTCGTTACGAGTCATAGTTAGGAACTCGTTGAAGTTAGCTGAATCTTCTGTATCTGAGTGCCAGCCGATCATCATCATGTCTGCTGAACATAGGTCAAACTCAGGCCAGTACTGTGCTTTAGGCATAGTTTTAAGATCAACTTTGATACCAATCTTAGACAGCATTGCCGCAGACGCTTGCGCTACTTTCGCATCGTTCACGTAACGGTTGTTTGGAGCCATCATAGTTAGCGTAAAGCCATCTTCGTAGCCCGCTTCTTTCATCAGCTCTTTCGCTTTTTTCAGATCGTAACGAGGAACTAGGTCTTCGTTGTGACCCGCGTAGCCTGTTGGGCTTTGCTGACCAGCTGCTGTTGCGAAGCCTTTCATGATCTTCTTAACGATACCTTCGTTGTTGATTGCGTGAACAATCGCCTGACGAACGCGAACATCTTTAAGTGCTTCGTTGCTGTTTTGGTTCATTTGGAACGTGATGATACGAGTACCAGGTAGCGTCACTAGATCGATGTTCTTAGCGTTTTTAACACGCTTGTGATCGTTTGGTGCTACTGGGTGAATCATATCAACGTCGCCAGAAAGAAGTGCTGCAACACGTGTCGCGTCTTCTTTGATTGGCACAAGTGTTAGCTTGTCTACGTTGCCTTCAGTTTCTGTGTCCCAGTAATCGTTGAAACGCTCGAACGTTACTTTAACGCCTTGCTCACGCTGCGTTACGATAAATGGACCAGTACCTGAAACGTTAGTCGAAGCAAACGAGTTACCGTGCTTAACTAGCTCAGACTTGTCTTTACCTTCCGCTGTTTGGCCAGAGTAGAACTTGCTGTCCATTGGGAAGATGTAAGTTGCTGTTTGTAGTACTAGTGGGTAAGCCGCTTTTGATACTAGCTCAACTGTGTAGTCATCCACTTTTACCATTTTTTCGTATGGCGTGAAGATAGACTTAAAGTCTGGAGAAGCTTGTAGACGTTCAAAAGTCCACACAACATCATCAGCAGTCAGTTCGTTACCAGAGTGGAATTTCACACCTTTACGTAGGTTGAAGCGGAAAGTCGTTTCATCAACACGCTCCCAGCTAGATGCTAGGCGGCCTTCAAAATCCATCTCTTGAGTGAAACGTACTAGAGGGTCAAACACCATGTGAGACATTTGCAGTGTGCCACCAGACAGCTGCTCGTGCGGGTCAAGTGATACTGGGTCAGCTGCGTAGCCAACGGTAATATCTGCTGCTGCTGCACTAAAGCTTAGGCCAGCTGCCATTAAAGCTACTGCTAATTTGCTTTTCATGGTTTTCATTGCATAACTCCTTCATGCGGGAATCCAGATCCCTAGTTGTTGTATTTGCGTCTGTTTATTGTTGTTAGCAAGCTAAACTCCAGCCTGCTGATTTTTATACCGCGGCTTGTGCCACTGCTTTTTCTTCTCTTAAGCCTGTAAATTCAGGCATTAAAGAAATCAGTTGTTTGCTGTATTCATGCTGAGGTGATTGGAACAGCTGCTCCGTTGGCGCAACCTCCAATAATGTCCCCATCTGCATCACACCAACACGGTCACACATTTGGCGAATAACCGGTAGATCGTGACTGATGAACAGCATGGTTAGGTTTAGCTCGTCTTGTAAGTCTTTTAGTAGGTTAAGAATCTGAGCCTGTACCGACACGTCCAGTGCCGATGTTGGTTCATCACAAATCAAAAGACGTGGGCGAGTCGCCAAAGCGCGAGCGATAGAAATACGCTGACGTTGACCACCTGAGAATTCGTGTGGGTACTTCACCCCAGCCATTTTGCCTAAACCCACGTGCTCTAGCAGGTCGTTCACGATCTGACGAGTTTCATTTTCGTTGCGAGTAAGCTTATGGAATCGGATAGGTTCAGCAATGATGTCGAATATCTTCATTCGAGGGTTCATTGATGTGTAAGGGTTTTGGAAAACCATCTGCATTTGACGACGCATAGGGCGACGTTCTTTTTCAGATTTCAGACCAGTAAGATCAACGCCTTCAAACGTTACCTTGCCTGAGTTTGGTGCGTACAAGCCAGCAATCACACGAGCAATCGTTGATTTACCTGAACCTGATTCACCTACTAAACCAAACGTCTCACCTTCATGCACTTCAAAGCTCACGTTGTTTGATGCTTGAACGTACTCACGACGGCTCTCAAAGAAAGAATCTTTGGTAGTAAAGCGTAAGTTTACGTTCTCAACGTTCAACAGAGGGCCAGTGTAATCACGGTGATCTTGGCTTTGACCTAACCAGTGGTTCTTCACATCCAATGGTTCCATCTCTTGTGCTTCTTCGATGTAGCTAACAAGAGGGAAACGATCGAGTTTGCGATCCGAACGAGGAACCGCAGAGATAAGACTGTGTGTATATGGGTGCTCAGGAGTACCCAGAACTTTCGCTGTTGGGCCAAACTCAACTAAGTCACCACGATACATAACGGCTACGCGGTCGGTAACGTTAGATACCACGCCCATGTCGTGCGTGACCAACATGCAACCTACGTTCTTCTTAATACATAGGTCGCGAATCAAACCCAAGATCTGGTCTTGGATAGAAACATCCAGTGCTGTTGTTGGTTCATCTGCGATGATTAGGTCAGGTTCACCTGCCAATGCGATCGCGATAACCACACGCTGACGCATACCGCCAGAGAATTGGTGAGGGTACTGCTTTAAACGGTTTTCTGGTTGTGGGATACCCACTTGGTTCATCAAGTCTAATGAGCGCTGGTAGGCTTCTTGATCCGAAACCTTCATGTTGGCATGAATCGTCTCTTTTAACTGCTGTTCTACTGTGAATAGAGGGTTAAGAGAAGTCATTGGGTCTTGGAAGATAAAACCAATCTTTGAGCCGCGAACAGAACGCATCTGTTCAGGAGATAAACCAGAGACTTTTTCGCCATCCAGAAATACCTCGCCGCTAGCAATGCGGCCAGGAGGGCTCAGCAAATCGATCACAGCATTACCTACTGTTGATTTACCTGCACCAGACTCGCCTACAACACCAACAATCTCACCACGTTCAATGTTGAACGAAAGTGATTTAACTGCGGCGTGAACTCCATGACGAGATGGGTATTCGATACGAAGATTTTTTACTTCTAAAAGTGACATTACCAGACCTCTACTGCTTTGGCAGCTTTCTGCCCTGTCTGCAAAATTGAATCCATTCTTACCAGAATATTGTTCTGATATTTTATACGGTTGACAATTTGGCAAATAATTCACAGAAAAGCAACAAAAATAGGATAAAAAGTCGACATTAAACGCTTAGCAAGCAAAAGTGCCACATAACTATTCACCAAAAGAGCATATAGTAAGAAAAATCAACATTATATTATCGGCAAGAAATACTCACAAACTCCTTACCACTACTTACTTGTAGAGTTAAAGCCGTGCTTCAAAGCAGATCTCACTACCAGTCACTAAAAACAAATAATTATTCCAAAAAACAATTAACACTATAGAAACAAACGCTAATTTTGTTAATTTGAACAAATAAAACAACCAGATAAACGTTAATTAGCCATACATTTAACCACCTGTATTATTTTGGTAAATACAAAACAGACAAACGAAAGGCCTAATAAATCAGAGGAGTTTTTGAACGACCAAATGCGTACAAAGCTGTCAAATTCAGGCCTTAGTGAGCAAATTTAGGGTCAGGTTTCACTTTTCATAAAAGTCTTTAGACCAAACCCATTAATATGTCGAATTATTGAGCGCTCCATTTATATAAAATTAGATATAGAACTGTACATTTGATAAAGAAAGCAACTCTGTAGCAGCACCATTATCAAGCAGATCGTTAGGAATCTGTCTTATATAAGAAGGGGAGATAGATGTAAGAAGCCCCGTCATTTCTGACGCGGACGGCTAGTTGAGGCTTCTTAAGTGATCAGTGAAGAGACATTCTTTGAACATCAGGCGAACCCCACTCTGTTCAAGTTATCTAAGTTTCAGATGTAAAAAAGCCCTAGTCTTTCGACTAGGGCTTCTTAAGGTGGTCGGTGAAGAGGGATTCGAACCCCCGACCCTCTGGTCCCAAACCAGATGCGCTACCAAGCTGCGCTATTCACCGAGACGTTTCGTTTGATTTCTCAAACTGGGAACTTCAAAGAAGCTACCAAAATTAATGGGGTGGCTAACGAGATTCGAACTCGCGACCACCGGAATCACAATCCAGGGCTCTACCAACTGAGCTATAGCCACCACTAATTTTTTATATAACCGCTTAAAAGCGATTATTGAAATAGTGGTCGGTGAAGAGGGATTCGAACCCCCGACCCTCTGGTCCCAAACCAGATGCGCTACCAAGCTGCGCTATTCACCGACTAGTTTTGTATCGACTCTTGGGAATAATGAATCAACACTGGAAGCCGAAGCTACCGATATTTTGTAAAGAAAGAATGGGGTGGCTAACGAGA
>NZ_JBFROI010000007.1:0-11432 GCF_041471405.1 Vibrio sp. 10N.261.52.C11 | reverse complement strand
AACTGAGCTATAGCCACCATTATTTCTTTTTGCCAATTTCTCACTTACCGAAGTAAGAGACCGGATGGCGCGCCTGAAAGGATTCGAACCTTCGGCCTTTGGCTCCGGAGGCCAACGCTCTATCCAGCTGAGCTACAGGCGCATGCCCTGTCGGCGGAGTGGAATAATACGTATATCACCCAATGCCGTCTAGTACTTTTTTAACTTTTTTTTCTGTTTGGTCTCTTTTTCGACAGTTAATATGTGATAAACCCCTTATTTGAGTACTACAACCCGCCACAGCTTATAAGTTGTTGTTTATTGCAACAACTTATCGGGATATAATCACCCATTATTTACATTGGTTTAACAGTTGCTCTTTGCTGGTTAAAGCCAAAACACCCTTCCAACACTATAAATTGGTAAGCATGTACTTACCTTGGGAATGTAAAGTGAGTTTAATGGATATGTCTCGTCGAATTTTAAGCGTTGTCATCGCAGTTTTAACCTTTTCAACTGGCGCAATGGCTGCAGGCCTAAGCGAAGCGGAGCACGATGCAATTGCTGAACGCATCAAACCAGTTGGCCAAGTTTACCTAGTCGGCAGCGAGCCAGTAGCCGCAGAACCAACAGGCCCTCGTGATGGCGCAGCAGTTTACGGTACCTTTTGTATCGCTTGTCACGCATCTGGCGTAAGTGGCGCACCTAAAACAGGTGATGCTGGTGACTGGGGTCCTCGCATTGCTCAAGGTCGCGACATTCTAGCTGACCACGCAATCAACGGCTTCAATGCGATGCCAGCGAAAGGTTCATGTATGGATTGTTCAGACGACGAAATCAAAGATGCTATCGAGCACATGATTGCCGGTCTGTAATTAAAAATGCCAGATTCAGAAAAGGTGACCTCATGGTCACCTTTTTTATTGGCTTCTATATAGTGCGATTAAAGTAGGGCATTACTTCTTGTTGAACATCGCTCGAATATTCGCAATGTGCGCCTGCCCTTTTTCCATTCTTTCTTCAGCGGATTGAGGCTTCTTAACGCTTTCCCACTCCACATCATCGTGCGGCAGCTCATCGAGGAAGCGGCTTTGTGTTGGCTTTATTAATTCACCATATTGACGACGTTCACGACACTTAGTAAAAGTCAGCTCTTTCTGCGCTCGAGTAATCCCCACATACATAAGACGACGTTCTTCTTCTACGTTGCCTTCATCGACACTGGTTTGGTGCGGCAAGATGCCCTCTTCTGCACCCATCAGGAATACATATGGGAACTCTAGACCTTTCGATGCATGCAATGTCATTAATTGGACTTGATCTGCATCGTCATCATCCTCACCACGCTCCATCATATCGCGCAGCGTTAAACGTTGAACCACCTCGCGCAGGGTTTTCTCTTCTTTATCGTAGTTGTCACCCTCAAGATCGGCCACAATCCAGCTATACAGATCAGAGACGTTCTTCATTCGCATTTCAGCGGCTTTCGGGCTCGCTGAGGTTTCGTACAACCAATCTTCGTAGTTGATGTCACGAACCAAAGAACGAACGGCTTCAACCGTATTACCACGCTCGGCATTGTCTGAGATACGAACAATCCAGTCACCGAAGCGGCGCAAATTTTCTAAACCACGCCCCGTCAGTGTCTGCTCTAAGCCCATCTCAAAGCTGGCCTCAAACAAGCTCTTACCACGCATATTGGCATAGCTACCTAGCTTTTCTAGCGTAACCGGGCCTATCTCACGGCGAGGCGTGTTTACAATACGCAGGAAGGCGTTGTCATCATCAGGGTTCACCAACACTCGTAGGTAAGCCATGATGTCTTTAATTTCGGCTCTAGCGAAGAAAGAGGTTCCGCCAGAGATCTTGTAGGGCACGCGGTTCTGCATCAGCGCTTTTTCAATTAAGCGCGATTGGTGGTTACCACGGTAAAGCACCGCGTAATCTTTGTACTCAGTACGGTTCAAAAACTTGTGGGCGATGATCTCGCCGGTAATACGCTCTGCTTCATGCTCTTCATTCTTAGCATTCAGTACCTTGAGCTTTTCACCGTCTGGGATCTCTGAGAACAGTGACTTTTCATAAACGTGTGGGTTGTTGGCGATCAAGATGTTCGCCGCACGTAAGATTCGACTGGTTGAACGATAGTTTTGCTCGAGTTTGATCAAGCGAAGATTTGGATAGTCCTCACCCAGCAACACCAAGTTTTGCGGTTTTGCACCACGCCATGAATAGATAGATTGGTCATCGTCACCTACTACCGTCAAGCGACCACGCTCTCCCACCAGTAAACGAACCAACTCATATTGGCTGGTGTTGGTATCTTGGTATTCATCGACCAGTAAATAGCGGATACGCGACTGCCAGCGCTCACGCACCTCTTGATTGGTTTTCAGTAGTAATACAGGCATCGCGATCAGATCATCAAAATCGAGTGCGTTGTATGCCTTCATCTGTTTCTGGTACATCTCAAAACAGAATGCAAACAACTGCTCTTGTTCGCCTTGAGCACGTGCTTTCGCCTGATCTGGCGTCAGCATGTCATTTTTCCAATTCGAAATGGTGCTCATTAAAGCGCGTAGCAAATCCTTATCACCATCGATCTGTCTCTCTGTTAACTCTTTTAACAAAGCTAACTGGTCTTGGTCATCAAACAGAGAGAAACCCGCTTTCAAACCCAGCGCTTTGTATTCACGGCGAATGATGGTTAAGCCCATGGTATGAAAAGTCGAAACAATCAGCCCTTTCGATTCGCCCTTACCTAGAGTTTGCCCAACACGCTCTTTCATCTCGCGTGCCGCTTTATTAGTAAAGGTCACCGCCGCAATATTACGCGCCTTATAGCCACATTCCTGAACCAGATAAGCAATTTTATTGGTGATAACACGTGTTTTACCGGATCCAGCGCCCGCTAATACTAAGCAGGGGCCCGAAACATATTTCACGGCTTCATCTTGTCTTGGGTTCAGTTTCATTTGATTCTCAGTTTGGTCTAGAGGGGCGAATTCAATTGCGCGCCTATAATAATGCTGCAACAGCACGAATGCTACGTTCTCTTATACAAGATTTTTACGCTGATTATGTAAAACTTTGTTGCACATGTGTGTGGTTATTAGGCTATAATGAATGAACGTTCATTCATTGGTGGTTGAAATATGACAACTCATGCACCTCGGGATAAACGCCAGCAAATACTTTCTGCAGCTGAAAAGCTAATTGCAGAGGTCGGTTTCCAAGGCCTTTCAATGCAAAAATTAGCCAAAGAAGCGGGAGTGGCTGCAGGCACTATCTATCGCTACTTCGATGATAAAGAGCATTTGATAGAAGATGTTCGAATGCTCGTGACTCAAAGAGTAGCTGATGCTGTTCAACAAGGGGTTAATGATTCGGATCCAATTAAACAACGCTACCGTACTATGTGGTTGAACATATGGAACTTAGCAGGAACGAATTTAGCCGCAATAAAAAATCGGGTTCAGTATGACTCTCTACCCATCACAAATAGCCTAAACTTCAGGGAACTAGAACGTAAAATGTTTGCCCAAGTTGAGCTGCTATTTAATGAGGGGAAAGAACAAGGATTGTTTAAACCACTTAACAATGAAGTATTAGGTGGATTGAGCTTGGCGGCTAGTGTTTCTCTAGCACGCAAGCATTCTTTAGGATTTTACCAACTTGATGAGGCAGAACTAGAATCTGCAATCGAAGCCAGTTGGGACGCAATAATTAAACACTAGATCGGAGTTTTGACCATAATGAAAAAGTGGACTTTCTTCATGTTATTCATCGCTGTATTGCTTTTTGGCAGCGTTATTGGATTCAACATGTTCAAACAACAAAAAATTGCTGAGTATATGGCCAACCGCCCTGAACCCGAGTTTCCCGTAACGGTAACTGAAGTTCAGCCGATCGACTGGGTTCCCGTAATTGAAGCTATCGGCTTCATCGAACCAAATCAAGGTGTGACACTAGCGAACGAAACCAGCGGTGTTATTGACCAAATTTCTTTCGAATCGGGTACTGATGTTAAGAGTGGTCAGCAACTGGTACGTCTTGATTCTGACGTAGAGAAAGCCAACCTTAAGAGTTCTGAAGCTCGTTTGCCTGCTGCGAAAGCAAAATACAAGCGTTACCAAGGTCTATTCAAGAAAGGCTCTATTTCTAAAGAAGCGTACGATGAAGCAGAAGCTAACTACTTCTCTCTTTCAGCTGATATTGAAAGTCTAAAAGCGTCTATCGATCGTCGCGAAATTCGCGCACCATTCGATGGTACTGTTGGTATTCGTAACGTATACCTAGGTCAATACCTGCAATCGGGTACAGATATCGTTCGTTTAGAAGATACCAGTGTAATGCGCCTTCGCTTCACGGTTTCTCAAACCGACATCTCTCGTATCAATGTAGGCCAAGCTGTCGACATCTTTGTTGATGCTTACCCAGAAACACCGTTTGAAGGCTCTATTAGTGCAATTGAACCCGCAGTTAGCATCCAAAGTGGTCTTATCCAAGTTCAAGCAGATATTCCAAACAATGATGGCAAACTTCGTAGCGGCATGTTCGCTCGCGCTAACATCATTCTGCCTAAACTAGAGAATCAAGTAACTCTGCCTCAAACAGCGATTACTTTCACTCTATACGGTGACAATGTTTACATCCTGACTGAAGAAGACGGCGTTCAGCGTGTTGCTCAACACGTCGTGAAAGTTGGTGAACGCACAGCAGATATCGCGCACATCCTTGAAGGCGTTAAAGCTGGCGATACGGTTGTAACTTCTGGCCAAGTACGTCTAAGTAACGGCGCCAAAGTTAAGGTTGTTGAAAGTGATGCAATCACTCCACCATCTGAAACACCTAAGCTGTAACTGGAGGCACAATGCGCTTTACTGATGTTTTTATTAAACGTCCAGTTCTAGCGGTATCCATCAGCTTTTTGATTGCGCTGCTTGGCTTACAAGCAATCTTCAAAATGCAGGTGCGTGAATACCCTGAAATGACGAATACCGTTGTAACCGTAACCACGAGTTACTACGGTGCAAGTGCCGATCTTATCCAAGGCTTTATCACCCAACCCCTCGAACAGGCTGTGGCGCAAGCGGATAACATCGACTATATGACTTCCTCTTCTGTACTCGGTAGCTCGACGATTACGGTGAACATGAAGTTGAACACCGACCCGAATGCAGCGCTGTCTGACATACTGGCCAAGACAAACTCGGTGCGTTCTCAGCTTCCAAAAGAAGCGGAAGATCCAACCGTAACCATGTCGACTGGTTCAACAACAGCTGTACTCTACATTGGTTTTACTAGTGATGAGTTGGTGTCGAGCCAAATTACCGATTATCTAGAGCGTGTAATTAACCCGCAGCTATTTACGGTAAATGGTGTATCGAAAGTTGACCTATACGGTGGCATGAAATACGCACTACGCGTATGGCTAGACCCGTCAAAAATGGCTGCAGTTAACCTAACTGCTAGTGATGTAATGACGGTATTGAATGCCAACAACTACCAATCGGCTACAGGTCAAGCAACCGGCGAGTTTGTTCTTTATAACGGCAGTGCCGACACGCAAGTATCGAACACTGAAGAATTAGAGAACTTAGTCGTTAGAAGTGGTGAAGGTGAGATTATTCGTCTGTCTGACATCGCTAAGGTTTCTCTAGAGAAAAGCCACGACGTTTACCGTGCAAGTGCAAACGGTCAGGAAGCGGTTGTTGCTGCGATCAATGCGGCACCAAGTGCCAACCCAATCAACATCGCTGCAGATGTACTTGAGCTTCTTCCTCAACTAGAGAAGAACCTACCAAGCAACATCTCTATGAACGTAATGTACGATTCAACTATTGCTATTAACGAGTCAATTCAAGAGGTTATCAAGACAATCCTTGAAGCTGCATTAATCGTATTGATCGTAATCACCTTGTTCTTAGGTTCATTCCGAGCGGTACTGATTCCTATCGTTACTATCCCACTGTCTTTGATTGGTGTGGCAATGGTAATGCAGGCAATGGGTTTCTCTTGGAACCTGATGACACTCCTGGCAATGGTACTCGCCATCGGCTTAGTGGTAGATGATGCGATCGTAGTACTTGAGAACGTCGACCGGCACATCAAGCTCGGGGAGTCCCCTTTCCGTGCGGCAATTATCGGTACCCGTGAAATTGCGGTCCCTGTTATCGCAATGACACTAACGCTAGGTGCGGTATATGCTCCAATCGCAATGATGGGTGGTATCACAGGCTCGCTATTTAAAGAGTTTGCGTTAACCCTAGCAGGTTCGGTTTTCGTGTCAGGTATTGTGGCACTTACGCTATCGCCAATGATGTGTTCAAAAATGCTGAAAGCTCACGCTGAGCCAAGCAAGTTTGAACAGAAAGTTCATGGTGTACTGGATGGTATGACTAACCGTTACGAGCGTATGCTTGGCGCGGTAATGCAGCATCGTCCAGTATTCATTGGCTTTGCTATCATCGTATTTGCAAGTTTGCCGATGTTATTCAAGTTCATCCCTAGTGAATTAGCACCTTCAGAAGATAAGGGTGTAATCATGCTAATGGGTACGGCACCTTCGAATGCGAACTTAGACTTCATGCAAAATACCATGAACGACGTAAACACAATTCTGTCTGACCAGCCAGAAGTAGCGTACGCGCAGGTGTTTACTGGTGTTCCTAATGCAAACCAAGCGTTTGGTATTGCATCTATGGTTCCATGGAGTGAGCGTGAAGCAAGCCAATCAGAAGTAGCAAACCGCGTTGGTGGTTTGGTGAAAGATGTTCCTGGAATGGCGGTAACAGCGTTCCAAATGCCAGAACTACCAGGTGCAGGTTCAGGCCTTCCAATTCAGTTTGTCATTACAACGCCAAACAGTTTTGAAAGCTTGTTCCAAATCACCACTGATATTCTGGCTGATGTATCTTCAAACCCACTGTTTGTATATTCAGATCTCGACCTGAACTACGACTCAGCAACCATGAAGATCAACATCGACAAGGATAAAGCAGGCGCATACGGTGTGACCATGCAAGATATCGGTATCACGCTAGGTACCATGATGTCAGATGGCTACGTCAACCGTATTGACTTGAATGGACGTTCTTACGAGGTAATTCCTCAGGTTGAACGTAAATTCCGTTTGAACCCAGAGTCGATGAACAACTACTACGTTCGAGCATCTGATGGTAACGCCGTTCCACTAGGCAGTTTAATTACGATTGATGTTGTGGCAGAACCTCGTTCTCTTCCTCACTTCAACCAATTGAACTCAGCGACGATTGGTGCGGTACCTGCACCAGGTGCGGCAATGGGTGATGCAATTGCTTGGTTTGAAGATACAGCAGCAAATAAACTACCAAGTGGCTACAACCACGATTACATGGGTGAAGCGCGCCAATACGTAACTGAAGGTAGCGCACTTTACGCGACCTTTGGTCTAGCACTGGCTATCATCTTCTTGGTACTTGCGATTCAATTCGAATCTCTTAAGGATCCATTGGTTATCATGGTATCTGTACCACTGGCGATCTGTGGTGCTCTAATAGCTCTAGCTTGGGGTGCGGCAACGATGAACATCTACTCGCAGGTAGGTTTGATCACCTTGGTTGGTCTGATTACCAAACACGGTATCTTGATCTGTGAAGTTGCAAAAGAAGAGCAGCTACATCATCACAAGACTCGTATCGAAGCGGTAATGGAAGCTGCGAAGGTTCGTCTTCGTCCAATCCTGATGACAACGGCGGCGATGATCGCAGGTCTAATCCCACTGATGTACGCAAGTGGTGCGGGTGCGGCTCAGCGTTTCAGTATCGGTATCGTAATCGTTGCTGGTCTAGCGATTGGTACTATCTTCACTCTGTTTGTACTGCCAGTGATTTACAGCTACTTGGCTGAAAAACACAAACCTCTACCTGTATTTGTTGAAGACAAAGACCTAGAAAAGCTAGCTCGCGTCGATGAAGCAAAAGCAGCGCACAGAGAATTAGCTGATAATAAGTAATCACTAAGTCGTAATTACAATAAAAAGGCTACTTCGGTGGCCTTTTTTTGTACGCCATAGGCGACATATCAAGTGTGATTAAATAGAATAGTGATAAATATTCAGGAGTTTTAATTGATATGTTTGATCCAAAAAAACTAGAGCAGATTGCTAAGCAGATCCACGATTCTATGCCTCAACCAGTAAAAGAGCTTGGTTCAGACGTAGATCAAAAAGTTCGTCAGGTTATCCAAGGCCAACTGAACAAGCTAGACGTTGTAAGCCGTGAAGAATTTGATGTTCAAACACAAGTACTACTGCGCACTCGCCAAAAGCTGACTGAAATGGAACAAAAGCTAACGGACTTAGAAGCAAAGATTGCCGACAAGTAAGCGTAAAGCAAGAAAACTGAAAGGGTTGGTGTGAAAGCACCAACCCTTTTGTATTTCTGAAGATCAATCAAGAACTGAAAGTCGACAAAGACTGATCAAACAATGTTCATTTGATTGATTTTTAAGACTTTGTTACTAAAAGCAAAAAGGCTTGGTCAACGGCGACCAAGCCTTTTCATTAGATGTTGTGTTGCTTATTTATAACTCCAACCTGTAAGGAGTTAGTGATACTGCTTCGCTTTTTCTGCAAATTTATCAGTATCTAAGCGACTAATTAACCGCCTACAGCGATGCGCTTCATGTCGCTCATGTAGCTACGTAGCTCTTCACCAATGTACTCTACAGGGTGGTTACGGATAGCTTCGTTTACTTCAATTAGCTTAGCGTTATCAACTTGGTTAGATGTTTCACCTAGACCGCGGCCGATTACGTCAGTTGCTACTGAAGGCATGAACTTCTCACGTAGTAACGGTGTTGCTACGTTAGCGAATAGGTAGTTACCGTACTCAGCAGTATCTGAGATTACAACGTTCATTTCGTAAAGACGCTTACGAGCAACTGTGTTTGCGATTAGTGGAAGCTCATGTAGAGATTCGTAGTAAGCAGACTCATCGATGATACCAGATGCAGTCATAGCTTCGAATGCTAGCTCAACACCGGCACGAACCATAGCAACCATTAGGATACCGTTGTCGAAGTACTCTTGCTCTGAGATTTCTACGTCAGAAGCTGGGTAGTTTTCGAATGCAGTTTCGCCTGTCTCTTCACGCCAGCCTAGTAGGTTCACGTCATCGTTCGCCCAGTCAGCCATCATTGTGCTAGAGAAGTGACCAGAGATGATGTCATCCATGTGCTTGTTGTAAAGCGGACGCATTAGGTCTTTAAGCTCTTCAGAAAGCTCAAACGCTTTAACTTTAGCCGGGTTAGATAGGCGATCCATCATGTGAGTTACACCACCAAACTTAAGTGCTTCAGTAATCGTTTCCCAACCGTATTGTAGAAGCTTGCCTGCGTAGCCAGGTTCGATGCCATCAGCAATCATCTTCTCGTAAGATACGATAGAACCCGCTTGTAGCATGCCACAAAGGATAGTTTGCTCACCCATCAGGTCAGATTTAACTTCTGCTACGAAAGAAGACTCTAGGCAACCTGCACGGTGACCACCAGTACCTGCAGCCCAAGCTTTAGCGATATCCCAACCTTCGCCTTTAGGGTCGTTTTCTGGGTGAACAGCTATAAGTGTTGGTACACCGAAGCCACGTTTGTACTCTTCGCGAACTTCAGAGCCTGGACACTTAGGTGCAACCATTACTACAGTAAGGTCAGCACGTAATTGCATGCCTTCTTCCACAACGTTGAAGCCGTGAGAGTAACCAAGAGCAGCGCCTTGCTTCATTAGAGGCATTACTGTTTCAACAACGTTTGTGTGTTGCTTATCAGGAGTAAGGTTGATTACTAGGTCTGCTTGAGGGATTAGCGTTTCGTAGCTACCCACAACAAAGCCGTTTTCATCAGCATTTTTGAATGATTGACGCTTTTCATCAATTGCCGCTTGGCGTAGAGCGTAAGATACGTCTAGACCAGAATCACGCATATTTAGACCTTGGTTTAGGCCTTGAGCACCACAACCAACAATTACGATTTTCTTACCTTCAAGGTATTCAGCTTCTGTCGCGAATTCTTCACGATCCATAAAGCGGCAACGACCTAATTGGTCTAGTTGTTCACGAAGGTTTAATGTATTGAAATAGTTAGCCATTCTAGGGCACTCCTTTAAAAATAAGTCCGTAAGGTCGATATCTCTCTATCGAATGACTTCATACTAAAACAGACACTCCGTTGCTGAAAGTGATATATTCACAATTAGTTATTGCAATAAATGCAACATGGAAACGATCGCAGAACATGAACATAAAATCTCTACAATTATTTATACATTTATGCGACAGCAAGAGTTTCAGCAAAACCGCTGCTGCTATGCACGTCAGTCCTTCAGCGCTGAGCCGTCAGATACAAAAGCTTGAAGAGGAAACAGGACAAGAACTGCTAATCAGAGACAACCGCAGTGTTGATCTTACCCCAGCAGGAAAACACCTATTGCCTGTAGCATTGAGCATCGTGGGAGAGTGGCAGCAATATAACCTTCACCTGAAGGGCGGAGAGCAAGAACTTAAAGGTGAGATCCGTATATTTTGTTCAGTAACGGCTAGCTACAGTCACCTACCTGAACTCATAACCGAATTTAGGGCTATTCATCCGTATATTGAATTTAAGCTCTCTACTGGTGATCCAGCTCAATCCATCGACAAGATCTTAAACGATGAAGCGGATATCGCGATTTCAGCAAAGCCAGACATCCTTCCTTCAAGGTTAGAATTCGAAACCATCAGCGATATTCCACTGTCAGTCATCATTCCATCTGGTGTGAGTAGCTTTAGCCAACAACTGCAATCCGATAAGCCAAACTGGAATGAAGTGCCCTTTATCATCCCAGAAGCAGGAACAGCGCGTGAACGAGCCAATGCATGGTTTAAAAAGATGAAGATAAAACCCAACATATACGCGCAAGTTTCTGGCCATGAGGCGATTGTAAGTATGGTGGCACTAGGATGTGGAGTTGGCATCGCACCTGATGTGGTCATAAACAACAGCCCAGTAAGAGATAAAGTTAGCCGCTTAAAGATAGAACCTATCAAGCCATTTGAGTTAGGCGTATGTTGTAAGCGAGCACAGCTAGATAACCCTCTAATTCGAGCGTTCTGGCAAGTTGCAGAAGGGAAATATTTAGCGGACTAGTCGTCATTGTTTTAAATACAAAAAAGGGAAGAGCACGTCAGTGCCCTTCCCCTTTTATTTATGTATATCGCAGATAAGAAAAAAGCCCGCTGATTTCTCAGCGTGCTTTCTAATGGTGGTGGAGGGATAGGGATTTGAACCCTAGAACCGCTATTAACGGTTGCCGGTTTTCAAGACCGGTGCTTTCGACCACTCAGCCATCCCTCCAAAAAATTGTCATCAACAGATTAGTACACTGTAGATGTTGTTACATGTATACACAGGTAACGATATTTAAAGCCTGGCGATGT
>NZ_JBFROI010000006.1:0-5884 GCF_041471405.1 Vibrio sp. 10N.261.52.C11 | reverse complement strand
ACAGCGACGGCAACCGTGTCATCAACCGGTTTACTGTCTGCGGTTGAAACGGGTGGTACGACACTCACGGCCATCAAAGATGGCATCCCCAGTAATACGGTGGAGGTGAATGTGTGTAACTTGGCTGGTACATGTATTGATATCTACGATAGAGGTAGTGGTAAGTTGCTTACCAATTCACCATCAGCGGCCTATCTAGACAGCATTGGCGGTAGTGCTACAAACGGTACTCATACTGAAAGCGGAAATTCCGGCCCAGTTGGTGGTGATTTTTACCTATTCGACTGGAATAACGCAAATGCACTGTGTACTACCTACAACACCCATAGTCTCGGCGGACGAACTAACTGGCGTTTAGCGACAAGAGACGAGTTAAAAACGGAGCTATACGACGCATTCGGCCCGATGTTTATCGCGCGCGGTTGGCCGACCAACTACTACTATTGGTCGGCGACTCCTAATGGTTCTCTCTATTACGACGTGGACCTCGTCAATGGCTACGTCTTCAGCAACCAGCCGAGCCTCACGGGCTACGTATCCTGCGTCTCAAATCCTTAAAGTTGAGCGTTTAGAGTTTAACGTTTTAATTTTTAATTTTAGTTTTTGAAGTGCCAGAGTTGCATCTGGCACTTTTTAGGGGGGGAAGATAAGTGAATATTGAAACTAAATTAGCATTGGTTGAAAGCAGTCAACGTATTGTTGGCATAAAAGAGGGGATGTTTGTACGTTTCTATGAGCAATCACTCTTTGGTTGGCAGCAGTGGGTATCTAAACAGGACCAATTACCGATATAGAAGGTGTTAAAGAAAAAGGTTAAGAAATTGTGTCATGACTCCAACATGGTGAGCTTGAGTTAGAATGGTAGTCCCGCAACTCTGAATTAAAAATTATGGCTACTATTCAAGTTAACTGTCGGTTTTGCAACCAAACGGAGTATGTTCGTAAACATGGTACTGGTGTGTCAGGCTTTCAGCGGTTTCGTTGCCTTGAGTGCAAACGCTCATTTCAACTTGATTATGCTTACGAGGCATATAAATCTAAGGTCAAAGAGCAAATCATTGATATGGCGATGAATAGCTCTGGTGTAAGAGAAACAAGTCACCTCAATACCTTTCGATAGAGCAAACATCTCTCTCATCTGTGAGGTCGATGAACAGTGGTCATTCGTAGGAAACAAAAAAATCGTCGTTGGCTTTGGTATGCATTGGAGCCCGGTTATAAACGCATCATTGCTCATGCCTTTGGTAAGCGCAATACAGATGAACTGCGAGCGTTACTCGCTTTACTTAAGCCATTCGACATCAGTTTCTTTTTCACCGATGATTTCAGCGTCTACTCGAAAGAATTGCCAAAAGAAAAACATGTTGTAGGGAAAAGGTTCACTCAGCGGATTGAACGAACCAATTTTACTTTGCGTTCCAGATTAAAACGTTTAGTGCGTAAAACTATCGGCTTCTCGAAATCGGAAGAAATGCACGATAAAGTGATAGGGACTTTCATTGAGCGAGAGTCCTACCACTAAATCAAATAATTGGCGTCACGACCTACAAAAGTGTGTTCTGGAGGGACTCCAAGTACACGAGTTAAAGAGTTTTATATCGACGGGACAGTACCTTGGATTAAAACTAAGGAAGTGAATAATTGTAAGGTTTTTTCTGCTGAGACCTACATCACTGAAGATGCCATAACGAAATCTACCGCAAAGTTAATACCGGAAAACTCGGTAATCATCGTTATGTATGGTAATGGTGATACTGCAGGTAGAGTCGCAATTAATAAAATTCCAGTTGCTACAAATCAAGCCTAGCTTATTACCAACTATTTTAAAGCTATCCCAATCACTTCCAACGCCCAGTTCTCTATTGCAACCGAACCTCATCAGTCTCTTGCACTCTGGGGGTATCGGTTTTCCGAAACTTATTTATGTCCAAAACCATCACAGGCTGAACTTTTACCTGTGGCACGTTCTACCTCAGAAATGCCCCATTCCTTCTTTCGACCGATTGAGCACACACTTTACCTAAGCATCATTTGACTTACTTTTCGCCATACACAGAATGTGTCCATACGAACGAGATAACATCAGTTAGGAGCTAAAAATGCTATATGAGGAAATCGTTATTCCTGAGTGGAATGTAGGTAAGACATATGCTCATGTAGAAGTTAAAGACTGGAAGCAATTCAGCGCCCTGCTAGAGGTGCGATTTTTAGATTGGTCCGAATACAATTATCGAGGTCAGAATGATAGCTCGTGGCCTCTAAGGACTAAATTTGACCGTTTTTACAGGGAGGCTCAAAGTAAAATTGATGAATTTGATCCTTACGAAAGGCTATCCGATTTGGACAAGAATCTTATCCAAACGAGGGTTTCGCACATAAACATGGATTCGCGCCCAAATGTATTAAATAAACTTCTTTTAAATTTTAAGAGACTTTGTACAGGCAGGCGGGGCATAAATCCTCAGAGCCTTTCATCAGCTCAATGGTGGGCTTTAGGCCAACATTATGGACTTGCTACACCTCTACTTGATTGGAGCAACTCTCCTTATGTTGCAACTTTTTTTGCTCTTGAGGGGACAGCTGAGCCTAAAAGTGGAAAGCATGCCGTATGGGTGTTTAGTCATTGCGCATTGGACGAAATTTTTATTAACCTTACCAAAGAGTCAGAGTCAGAGTCAGATGATCATGAATTGCCAAGTATTAAGATCCACCATGAGATTACTGATGAAAATCAGAGAATCATTAGCCAGAATGGGCTGTTCTCTGAAGTTTCCAACGGTTTGGATATTGAAGAATATATTGAAAAGTACATTCCACTAACTGGCATGTCTCCTATTCTTTATAAGATCGAAATACCTCATAAACTACGTGAAGAATTTTTAAGACATTTGGATATCATGAATATTAATCATGCGTCTCTCTACCCTGACCTAATTGGTTCTGCGAGTGCTGCGAATAGGCTACTTGAGAAGGAATTTACTGATAATATATGGCAGTCTACCCCTGATTATGTGAGAAGAATGCTGAGTGATGATGCCAGCCATGATTAATCTAATAGCATATAAATTCCTATATACCAGTTCAACTTGATGGCGCAGGTTTCTTATGCACAAGAGAATTTTTAAAAGGTAAAATCATGGCTCTACAGAATGAATTGATAGATTTAATCGAACAAAAAGCCTCTCAACAGTGTGGATCTACAGCACTTTTGTATGCTTCCACGTATATCAATCAATTGAGATCGTATATTGATTGATATACTGACCTTTCTGAATCTGACATATATAACAAAATCGATTATTTAGCTGGCTGCTTAACTATCACATTGACCAAACCTGTTAATGATTTGGAGTTACTACGAGTTAGAGTGTGTGAGGACGATAATTTTTCCAATATTGATGATTTATCATACATTAAGCACCCTACCAACAACTTCCCTAGCATGGGTCGATTAAACAAAACTGGAGAGGTGCTTTTTTATGCATCGATAGCTCTTCATCAGAGTGATACAGCCTTAAGAACGGTGCTATCTGAAGCGAGAGTTAAAGATTTAGATAAAGTTAATGTTCTTAGAAGCCATCAAAAAACTGATAGTGATATAAATCTCAGAATGATAGGGATTTGGGACAAAGTAAGAAGAGATGATAGCCCATATTATCTTAGCTCTAGTGTGTTTGATTACTATAAAGAAGTGATGGCTTATATGGAAAAACGGTTTGAGCCTAAACTACTGTGTGTCTATGCTCTACAGACCGTTTTTTTTTGATGATCTCCTGTCAAGAAAAGGAACGGAAAGACTGTATCAAGTAACATCAGAAGTTAGCTCATTGCTATTACATGATATTTCATGCCACGGCATTCTTTATTCATCAGTGGAAGCTAAAGGTGAAGCTGTGATAGCACTAAAGCCAGAGATTGTAGACTGTGCAATAGAGCATATAAACGTAACTCAGGTTCATGTGGAAAAATGCTTCGGTTATGAGTTTTTTGAATATAAAACATTAGCTCTTGCTCAGAGTATAGAAGCTAGTTCTGGTTTGTTGACTTGGTAGGTGGGTACCATGTCAATTAATTTTTCAGATTGAACTACCTCTTTTTTGTCCAGAGTCTTCATAGACCTGAAGTTTTACTCGTGGCACTTTTCTCTCAAAGTGCCTGCTAACTCAGGTCTGCCCCATTGTTCGGTAGACCTTTTACTCATTAATCTGCTGTTAATCTTAGTTTGCACTACTAAAACTTATCCGAGCTAATTGGTAAATCAGAATCTCTGTTATTAGGCGACATTTGGCAGCCCAAAATTCCCTTCATGTGACTTAGGTTGTTGATTGTTAATTGAACCAATATAAACGGTGTTGCATTATAAAATGATAAAAGACGACAATTTTTCGTCTAATCAGCGTTAGCTGTTTTCTGAAGTCTGACGGTGTATGGTGCTTGTAAACGAATATATTGAAATATATGGGGCGTCCATGGAAGGTGTTGTAGTAGAAAAAAGTAAGATCGGTGAAATTACATATCTGCTCTATTGTAAAAAAGAGTCGGTAAATAATCCTTTAGTCATCATCTGTCACGGTTGGAGCAATGATAAATATGAAGGCTCTAATCTAGCTTTAAATTTAGCTCTTCAGGGTTATTCTGTTATCTGTTTTGATGCAGATAAACACGGCGAAAGAGATGATGGTAAGGCTCAAAACGTTAGTAGTCATTCGAGATTTATCAAAAGAATGACGGGTGTTATCAAGCAGAATTCAGATGACATAAATACACTCATTGAGCATTATCAGGAAGATATAAGGATTGATCCATCGAGGATTGCGGTTGTGGGTATCTCTATGGGGGCAATGTCCACATTTTATTCTTTGACCAAAAATAAACGGATTAAAGTTGCGGTACCAATTATCGGCTCTCCTGACTTTGTCGGCTTGGAGAAGTTCGCCTTAGAAGCCGATTCAGTTAATAAGATTCTTAGTGACGATGAGAAGTTAGCTATTAGGTATATGGCAGAGATTGATCCATGTTTGTACCTTATAGAAAATGAAAGTCGCCCTATGTTGATCATAAATGGTGAGAAAGATGATTGGGTTCCTGCTAATTTCGCGAAGGACTTTTATGAAAAAGTGAAGAGTAAATACGATAAAAACAATACTGAAATTGAGTTCAATCTAGCTGATGAATCGCATTACTTTTCCAACGACATGCGAGATCATACGATAAAATGGTTGAATAAAAATTTGTAGGCTAAAAGGTAAATCTGTAGCAATAGACAGCCATACAAACGCTTAAGGTTTCAAAGTATTTTTCTAATCTGAACGAAACGGTTTAGAGCAACACACCTAAAACGTTTTGTCCAAAACCTTCACAGACTGAATTTTTACCCGTGGCACTTTCAACTCAAAAGTGGCACAAAATAAGCTTAATTAATAACAATGTGGCTTTCATCATCACAATTTTGGCCGACTTTTTCTAATCCGAGCCTTATGAATTACGGTGTAAGCTCAAACTAGCCCATAACCCAGAAATAAGAGGCTATTGCTAACCTCTTATCCGGTAAAGCGGGTGATTTTAATTAAAGTAACTTGGTTACACTCGATTGATTAGCACTATCGTTAACTTGATATCCCAAAGCTCGAATTTGCTCTCGGATTGTGTCTGCTTCATCATATCGCCCCTGTTGTTTCAAACATTGACGTTGTTCAGCGAGCTGTTGAACTTGTTTGGGGATTGTTAACTGTTCCACCTTCTCAAGGCTAAGGCCAAATACTTGATCAAAATAAAGTAGTGTCGCTTTTTTATTGGCAGGCTCTATGGAACTATCAGTGACCTCCCATAATAAGGCGAGTGCTTGCGGCATGTTTAAATCGCGGCTGATACGTGCAAGAAATTC
>NZ_JBFROI010000005.1:134605-152377 GCF_041471405.1 Vibrio sp. 10N.261.52.C11 | reverse complement strand
TGTTGTAGCTAAAATCTTTGCATAAGATTTGACGAACCACTAGTAAAAAGGGCATCATTTGATGCCCTTTTTCTGCGCTAAAAAAAGAGTTGGATGTTTTGACATCGATTTTTGCTCTTAGCAAAGAATTAAACGGTCTTTTTGACTAAAATGACTGTTAGATGTGTTGTTTTGCAACGCAAAGGAATGTGCCCTGCAACAGCGGGGTTATTGTCGTCTATATTTAAGACTTATCACAGGTTGGTTTTATGAAAGCAAACGCTGAAACTCCTGATAGCTCAGGTGCAGCAGATACAATGAAGTGGATTGTCGCTTTTGTTCTGTTGGCTGCTGCTGTTGTGGGTAATTACCTGTATGGTGAATTGTCTGTTGTAATTCGCGCTGCAGGTGTAGTTGTGCTGATTGCTGCCGCACTAGGCGTTGCAGCAACAACAACTAAAGGTAAAGCTGCGATCGATTTTGCAAAAGAATCTCGTATGGAGATTCGTAAAGTTGTTTGGCCTACTCGCCAAGAAACTATGCAAACTACATTGATCGTTTTAGCTGTATGTATTGTTATGTCTCTAGTGCTTTGGGGAATTGACGGCATTATGGTCCGTCTAGTTTCTCTAGCAACTGGGGTGTAGAGGGTTCTGATTCATGAGTGAAGCTCCAAAAAAACGTTGGTATGTAGTTCAAGCCTTTTCTGGCTTTGAAGGTCGTGTTGCACAGTCGCTACGCGAGCATATTAAAATGCACAACATGGAAGAACTATTTGGCGATGTGCTAGTACCTACTGAAGAAGTAGTGGAAATGCGTGCAGGCCAACGCCGTAAAAGTGAACGTAAATTCTTCCCTGGCTACGTATTAGTTCAAATGATCATGAATGATGAATCATGGCACTTAGTACGCAGCATTCCGCGTGTTATGGGCTTCATTGGTGGTACCTCTGATCGTCCTGCACCAATCACTGATAAAGAAGCTGATGCTATCTTGAACCGTCTAGAGAAAGCGAGCGAGTCTCCACGTCCTAAGACAATGTTCGAAGCGGGTGAAGTGGTTCGTGTGAACGATGGTCCATTTGCTGACTTCAACGGTACTGTTGAAGAAGTAGATTACGAGAAAAGCCGCATTAAGGTATCTGTATCGATCTTTGGTCGTGCAACACCGGTTGAGCTTGAATTTGGTCAGGTTGAAAAACTGGACTAAAACTCTAAGTTTTGAACAAGCTGTGGATAAATAGTTCATAAGCTGTTTAAAATTAAAGAGTATAAAAAATCACCTTTTTAGGGTTGTTAAAGGCGCGAATTATGATTATAATTTCGCGCCTTTTTGCTTCTGTGGAAGTGAAAAAGAGTTAATTGAATTTATGGGGAGCTCGCCTTGCGGCTAGCGCATGTACCCAAAATATTAGGAAATATCATGGCTAAGAAAGTTGAAGCTTATATCAAACTGCAAGTTGCAGCTGGTATGGCAAACCCAAGTCCACCGGTTGGTCCTGCTCTAGGTCAACACGGCGTGAACATCATGGAATTCTGTAAAGCGTTCAACGCAAAAACAGAATCTGTTGAGAAAGGTCTACCTACCCCAGTAGTTATTACTGTTTACAACGACCGTTCTTTCACGTTCGTAACTAAGACTCCACCTGCTGCTGTTCTTCTTAAGAAAGCTGCTGGCGTTAAGTCTGGTTCAGGTCGTCCAAACACTGAGAAAGTTGGTACTGTTACTGACGCTCAAGTTCAGGAAATCGCAGAAACTAAAGCTGCTGATATGACTGGTGCTGACATCGAAGCAATGAAACGTTCTATTGCTGGTACTGCTCGTTCAATGGGCCTAGTGGTAGAGGGATAAGATCATGGCTAAACTTACTAAGCGTATGCGCGTAATCCGCGACAAAGTTGACTCAACTAAAGAATACGAAATCAGCGAAGCTGTTGCTCTTCTTAAAGAACTAGCGACTGCTAAATTCGTTGAGTCTGTAGATGTTGCTGTTAACCTAGGCATCGATGCTCGTAAATCTGACCAAAACGTTCGTGGCGCAACAGTGCTACCTCACGGTACTGGCCGTGACATCCGCGTTGCTGTTTTCACTCAAGGTGCAAACGCAGAAGCTGCTAAAGCTGCTGGCGCAGATATCGTTGGTATGGAAGATCTTGCTGAGCAAGTGAAAAAAGGCGAAATGAACTTCGACGTAGTTGTTGCTTCTCCAGATGCAATGCGTGTTGTTGGTCAACTAGGTACAATCCTAGGTCCACGCGGCCTTATGCCAAACCCTAAAGTTGGTACTGTAACTCCTAACGTTGCTGAAGCGGTTAAGAACGCTAAAGCTGGTCAGGTTCGTTACCGTAACGACAAGAACGGCATCATCCACACTACTATCGGTAAAGCATCTTTCGAAGCTAGCCAGCTTCAAGAGAACCTAGAAGCACTTCTAGTTGCTCTTAAGAAAGCTAAGCCTTCTTCAGCTAAGGGTTCTTACCTGAAGAAAGTAAGCATCTCTACTACGATGGGTGCTGGTGTTGCTGTTGATCAAGCTAGTCTTGATACTCAAGCAAACTAATTTGCTTAGGCGCAGATTTAGTGTATACTTCTGCGCCTAATATTTGTGGTTGGGTGGTTTTAAAGCAATTTGAAATCATCTATCCCAAGACCGTAGGCGCTGTCGATTTTCATTAGATTATTGATAGCTTAATAAAACCTACGTAGGCGATGTTGTGGTTTGAAGTGGATTTATTCATTTTTAAATAACATCGTAAACGCTCAATACATTTTGTATTGGGTGCTGTAATCACAACCAGAGGTTAATCCAAATGGCTTTAAATCTTCAAGACAAAAAAGCAATTGTTGCTGAAGTCAACGAAGCTGCCAGTGGTGCACTTTCTGCAGTTGTAGCTGATTCTCGTGGCGTTGAAGTTGGCGCAATGACTTCTCTACGTAAACAAGCTCGCGAAGCGGGTGTTTACATGAAAGTTGTTCGTAACACACTAGCACGCCGTGCGGTTCAGGGTACAGACTACGAGTGTCTAGTAGACACTTTCACTGGTCCAACTCTGATCGCGTTCTCTAACGAGCACCCAGGTGCTGCAGCGCGTCTTTTCAAAGACTTCGCTAAAGAGAACAAAGATTTCGAGATCAAAGCTGCTGCATTTGAAGGCGCAGTTACTGATGCTGAAGTACTAGCGACACTACCAACTTACGACGAAGCTATCGCACGCCTAATGATGTGCATGAAAGAAGCTTCTGCTGGCAAGCTGGTTCGTACTATCGCTGCACTACGTGACCAAAAAGAAGAAGCAGCGGCTTAAGCCTTGCTTTTCACTGGTTGCAAATTAAACTTATTGTTGACTTAAAAGAGAATTGTTATGTCTATTACTAACGAGCAAATCCTAGACGCAGTTGCAGAAATGTCTGTAATGCAAGTTGTTGAGCTTATCGAAGCTATGGAAGAGAAATTCGGCGTTTCAGCTGCAGCTGCAGTTGTAGCTGGTGGCGCAGCTGGCGGCGACGCTGCTGCTGAGCAAACTGAATTCGACGTTATCCTAACTGCTGCTGGCGCTAACAAAGTACAAGTTATCAAAGCTGTACGTGGCGCAACTGGCCTAGGTCTTAAAGAAGCTAAAGGTCTTGTAGACTCAGCTCCTGCAGCGCTTAAAGAAGGCGTTGACAAAGCTGAAGCTGAAGCTCTTAAAGCACAGCTAGAAGAAGCTGGCGCTTCTGTTGAAATCAAGTAATTATTACTTAATTTCATAGCCGCAAGGCTAATGGCTGGTGGTTTATTAACCACCGGCCTTTTTGCGCTGTAGGGCTATGACGAAATTTCCGCTGTTTAACCGTCATAATCCGAGCAAAAAAACAGTCATTTTTTCGAAATGATTGTTCACTACCACTAAATAGCTGTTTGTCACCACCCCCTCTGAAGAGTGTTTTGGGTGGTTTGGGTCACTTATCAGCGAGCTGAGGAACCCCATGGTTTACTCTTATACCGAGAAAAAGCGCATCCGTAAGGATTTTGGTACTCGTCCACAAGTTTTGGACATTCCATACCTGTTATCGATCCAGCTTGATTCTTTCGACAAATTCATCGAACAGGATCCAGAAGGTCAATACGGTCTTGAAGCTGCTTTCCGTTCTGTATTTCCAATTCAGAGCTACAACGGCAATTCTGAGCTGCAATACGTTAGCTACCGTCTTGGTGAGCCAGTTTTTGACGTTAAAGAATGTCAAATCCGCGGTGTTACTTACTCAAAGCCACTACGCGTAAAACTACGTCTAGTTATCTTTGATCGAGATGCACCAGCAGGTACTGTAAAAGACATTAAAGAACAAGAAGTCTACATGGGCGAAATTCCGCTTATGACAGACAATGGTACTTTCGTAATTAATGGTACCGAGAGGGTTATCGTATCCCAGCTGCACCGAAGCCCAGGCGTGTTCTTCGACAGTGATAAGGGTAAGACCCACTCATCAGGTAAAGTTCTTTATAACGCACGTGTAATTCCTTACCGTGGCTCATGGTTAGACTTTGAGTTCGATCCTAAGGATAACTTATTCGTACGTATCGACCGTCGTCGTAAGCTACCAGCATCGATTATTCTTCGTGCACTTGGTAAATCGACTGAAGAGATCCTAGATCTGTTCTTCGACAAGGTGAACTTCGAAGTTAAAGACCAAACTCTTCTTATGGAGTTGGTTCCTGATCGTCTACGTGGTGAAACTGCGTCATTCGACATCGAAGCAAACGGAAAAACTTACGTTGAGACTGGTCGTCGTGTTACTGCTCGTCATATCCGTCAACTTGAAAAAGATGGCGTTGAGCACATCGAAGTACCAGTAGAGTACATCGTTGGTAAAGTTGCATCTAAAGATTACATCAATGAAGCAACTGGCGAGATCATCGTTGGCGCGAACCAAGAGATTAGCCTAGAAGCACTTGCTAACCTGTCTCAAGCAGGTCACAAGTCTCTACAAACTCTGTTCACGAATGACCTAGATCACGGTCCATTCATGTCAGACACTCTACGTGCAGATAGCACAGTAGATCGCATCTCTGCATTGGTAGAAATCTACCGCATGATGCGTCCTGGCGAGCCACCAACGAAAGAAGCTGCAGAGTCTCTATTCGAAAGCCTATTCTTCTCTGAAGAACGTTACGACCTATCAACTGTAGGCCGTATGAAGTTCAACAGCTCTATCGAGCGTGAAGAAGAAGAAGAGCGCGGTACTCTGGATGAATCAGACATCATCGAAGTGATGAAGAAACTGATTGGTATCCGTAACGGTATTGGTGAAGTGGACGATATCGACCACCTTGGCAACCGTCGTATCCGTTCTGTAGGTGAAATGGCAGAAAACCAATTCCGTGTTGGTCTAGTTCGTGTAGAACGTGCCGTTAAAGAGCGCCTAAGCCTTGGTGACCTTGATGCAATCATGCCTCAAGATCTTATCAACGCTAAGCCGATCTCTGCTGCAGTTAAAGAATTCTTTGGCTCTTCACAGCTTTCACAGTTCATGGACCAAAACAACCCATTGTCAGAAGTTACGCACAAACGTCGTATCTCTGCTTTAGGTCCTGGTGGTCTTACTCGTGAGCGCGCAGGCTTCGAAGTACGTGACGTTCACGTAACTCACTACGGTCGTCTATGTCCGATCGAAACGCCTGAAGGTCCAAACATCGGTCTAATTAACTCACTATCTGCGTTTGCACGTTGTAACGATTACGGTTTCCTAGAAACTCCGTACCGTCGTGTAGTAGATGGTGTAGTAACAGAAGAAGTTGATTACCTGTCTGCAATCCAGGAAGGTCAATTCGTAATCGCGCAAGCAAACACCATTCTTACTGAAGAAGGTACGTTTGCAGATGAGCTAATCACAGCTCGTCAAAAAGGTGAATCTGGTCTTCACCCACGCGATCACGTTGACTACATGGACGTTGCGACAAACCAAGTAGTATCTATCGCTGCTTCGCTTATCCCGTTCCTAGAACACGATGATGCGAACCGTGCATTGATGGGTGCCAACATGCAACGTCAAGCTGTACCAACACTTAAGGCTGATAAGCCTCTAGTAGGTACAGGTATCGAACGTAACATCGCAGTTGACTCTGGTGTTACAGCGGTTGCTAAACGTGGTGGTCAAGTTCAGTCTGTAGACGCTTCTCGTATCGTAGTTAAGGTTAACGAAGATGAATTGGTACCTGGCGAAGCTGGTATCGATATCTACAACCTAACTAAGTACACGCGTTCGAACCAAAACACATGTATTAACCAACGTCCAACTGTACTTCCTGGTGAACCAGTTGCACGCGGCGATGTTCTTGCTGATGGTCCTTCAACAGACCTTGGTGAACTAGCTCTTGGCCAAAACATGCGTATCGCATTCATGCCTTGGAACGGTTACAACTTCGAAGACTCGATCTTAGTATCTGAGCGCGTAGTTCAAGAAGACCGTTTCACGACAATCCACATCCAAGAACTATCTTGTGTGGCTCGTGATACTAAGCTGGGTTCTGAAGAGATCACAGCTGATATTCCAAACGTAGGTGAGTCTGCTCTGTCTAAACTAGACGAGTCAGGTATCGTTTACATTGGTGCTGAAGTTAAGGGTGGCGACATCCTAGTTGGTAAAGTAACCCCTAAAGGTGAAACTCAACTGACTCCTGAAGAGAAGCTACTACGTGCTATCTTCGGTGAGAAAGCATCTGATGTTAAAGATACTTCTCTACGTGTACCAAACTCTGTTTCGGGTACTATCATCGATGTACAAGTCTTCACTCGCGATGGCGTAGAGAAAGACAAGCGTGCACTTGAAATCGAACAGATGCAGCTTAAAGAAGCTAAGAAAGACCTAACTGAAGAGTTCCAAATTCTTGAGGGTGGCCTTCTTAACCGTGTTAAAGCTGTACTTCTGTCTGGTGGTTACTCTGAAGCTAAGCTTGATACTATCGGTCGTAAGCAATGGCTAGAGCAAGTTCTAGAAGACGATGCGCTACAAACACAGCTTGAGCAACTTGCTGAGCAGTGGGATGAGCTAAAAGCAGACTTCGATAAGAAGTTTGAAACTAAGCGTCGTAAAATCACTCAAGGTGATGATCTAGCGCCTGGCGTTCTTAAGATTGTTAAAGTTTACCTAGCGGTTAAACGTCGTATCCAGCCTGGTGATAAGATGGCCGGTCGTCACGGTAACAAAGGTGTAATCTCTAAGATTAACCCTGTTGAAGACATGCCATACGATGAGAAAGGTCAGCCTGTAGACATCGTACTTAACCCGCTGGGTGTACCATCGCGTATGAACATCGGTCAGATCCTAGAAGTTCACTTAGGTTTGGCTGCGAAAGGTATCGGTGACAAGATCAACCAAATGGTTAAGGAACAACAAGAACTGCATAAGTTCCGTGAGTTCCTACAGAAGGTTTACGATCTTGGTGATACTCGTCAGAAAGTTGATATTGCTGAACTGTCTGATGATCAAGTTCGTACACTGATCAAGAACCTACGTGGCGGTCTACCGATTGCTACTCCTGTGTTCGACGGTGCTTCTGAGTCTCTAATCAAAGAACTACTTAAACTGGGTGATCTGCCAGAATCTGGTCAGCTTAAACTGTTTGATGGTCGTACTGGTGATTCGTTTGAGCGTCCTGTAACTGTTGGTTACATGTACATGCTGAAACTGAACCACTTGGTTGATGACAAGATGCATGCTCGTTCAACTGGTTCTTACAGCCTAGTAACTCAGCAACCACTTGGTGGTAAAGCTCAGTTCGGTGGTCAGCGTTTCGGTGAGATGGAAGTATGGGCACTAGAAGCATACGGTGCTGCATATACTCTACAAGAAATGCTAACAGTTAAGTCAGATGACGTTAACGGCCGTACTAAGATGTATAAGAACATCGTAGACGGTAACCATAGCATGGAACCTGGTATGCCTGAGTCGTTCAACGTACTGTTGAAAGAGATTCGCTCGCTAGGTATCAACATCGAGCTAGAAGACGAAGAGTAATCCCTCCTTCTTTTTAAAAGAAGATAGGATTATTTGGTAAAAGGGAGCTTGCTACAGCAGTGAGCTCCTTTAACTCCTTACAGGAGCTGAATGTGAAAGACTTATTAAACTTTCTAAAAGCACAGCATAAGACCGAAGAATTTGATGCAATCAAAATCGGTCTATCTTCACCAGACATGATCCGTTCATGGTCTTTTGGTGAAGTTAAAAAGCCGGAAACAATTAACTATCGTACGTTCAAACCTGAACGTGATGGTCTGTTCTGTGCACGTATTTTTGGTCCAGTTAAAGACTACGAATGTCTTTGTGGCAAATACAAGCGCCTGAAGCACCGTGGTGTTATCTGTGAGAAGTGTGGCGTTGAAGTTACACAAACTAAAGTTCGTCGTGACCGCATGGGCCACATCGAGCTAGCTTCACCAGTTGCTCACATCTGGTTCCTAAAATCACTGCCGTCTCGTATCGGTCTACTAATGGATATCCCTCTACGTGATATCGAACGTGTTCTTTACTTCGAGATGTACGTAGTAACTGAACCTGGTATGACTGATCTAGAAAAATCTCAGATGCTTACTGAAGAAGAGTATCTGGATCGTCTAGAAGAGTGGGGTGACGAATTCACTGCTAAGATGGGTGCTGAAGCGATCAAAGATCTGCTTGCAACAATGGACCTTCATCAAGAAGTGGAAGAAATGCGCGAAGAGTTAGAAACGACTAACTCAGAAACTAAGCGTAAAAAAGTTACTAAGCGCCTGAAGCTAGTTGAAGCGTTCATTGCATCGGGTAACGATCCGCAATGGATGATTCTGACTGTACTTCCGGTTCTGCCGCCAGATCTACGTCCTCTAGTACCACTAGATGGCGGTCGTTTTGCGACTTCAGATCTGAACGACCTTTACCGTCGTGTGATCAACCGTAACAACCGTTTGAAGCGTCTTCTAGAGCTAGCTGCTCCGGACATCATCGTACGTAACGAAAAGCGTATGCTGCAAGAGTCTGTTGATGCACTTCTAGATAACGGTCGTCGCGGTCGTGCTATCACTGGTTCTAACAAGCGTCCTCTGAAATCTCTTGCTGATATGATCAAGGGTAAACAAGGTCGTTTCCGTCAGAACCTTCTAGGTAAACGTGTAGACTACTCTGGCCGTTCTGTAATCACAGTAGGTCCATACCTTCGTCTACATCAGTGTGGTCTTCCTAAGAAGATGGCACTTGAGCTATTTAAGCCGTTCATCTACAGCAAGCTAGAAACTCGTGGCATGGCTACGACAATCAAAGCTGCTAAGAAGATGGTAGAGCGCGAAGAAGCTATCGTTTGGGATATCCTGGACGAAGTAATCCGCGAACACCCAGTACTGCTTAACCGTGCACCTACACTTCACCGTCTAGGTATCCAAGCGTTTGAACCAGTACTAATCGAAGGTAAAGCGATTCAGCTTCACCCACTAGTGTGTGCGGCATACAACGCCGACTTCGATGGTGACCAAATGGCGGTACACGTGCCTCTAACTCTAGAAGCACAGCTTGAAGCACGTACACTGATGATGTCGACGAATAACATTCTGTCGCCAGCGTCAGGTGATCCGATCATCGTACCTTCTCAGGACGTTGTATTGGGTCTTTACTACATGACACGTGACAAGATCAACGTGAAAGGCGAAGGTATGTACCTTGCTGGCCCTGCTGAGGCTGAAAAGGCATACCGTACTAAGACTGCTGAGCTACACGCTCGCGTTAAAGTACGTATCACCGAAACTGTAGTAGACGAAGATGGTAACAGCACTACTGAAACGAAGATGGTTGATACAACTGTCGGCCGTGCAATGCTATGGCAAATCGTTCCAGCTGGCCTACCGTACAGCATCGTTAACCAAAAGTTAGGTAAGAAGCAGATCTCTACTCTTCTTAACGAGTGTTACCGTAAGCTTGGTCTAAAAGATACAGTAGTATTTGCTGACCAAATCATGTACGCAGGTTTTGCATACGCTGCACTTTCTGGTGTTTCTGTAGGTATCGACGATATGGTTGTACCTCAAGCGAAATACGATGAAATTGAATCTGCTGAAGAAGAAGTTCGCGAAATCCAAGAGCAATTCCAATCTGGTCTTGTTACTGCGGGTGAGCGTTACAACAAAGTTATCGATATCTGGGCATCTACGAATGACCGCGTTGCGAAAGCAATGATGGATAACCTATCTTCTGAAACAGTTATCAACCGTGACGGCGAAGAAGAACAGCAAGAATCGTTCAACAGCATCTACATGATGGCCGACTCGGGCGCACGTGGTTCTGCAGCTCAGATTCGTCAGCTAGCAGGTATGCGTGGTCTGATGGCGCGTCCAGATGGTTCAATCATCGAAACGCCGATCACAGCGAACTTTAAAGAAGGTCTAAACGTCCTTCAGTACTTTATCTCAACGCACGGTGCTCGTAAGGGTCTTGCGGATACAGCACTGAAAACAGCAAACTCGGGTTACCTAACTCGTCGTCTAGTAGACGTTGCTCAAGACGTTGTAGTACACGAACATGACTGTGGCACGCATGAAGGTATCGACATGATGCCTCACATCGAAGGTGGTGACGTTAAAGTTGCACTTTCTGAGCTTGCTCTAGGTCGTGTAGTAGCTGAAGACGTTCTTAAGCCTGGTACTGAAGACGTACTGATTCCACGTAATACTCTGATTGATGAGAAGTGGTGTCAAATCATGGAAGACAACTCAGTAGATAGCATGAAAGTGCGCTCTGTTGTTACCTGTGATGCAGACTTCGGTTGTTGTGCACAGTGTTACGGTCGTGACCTAGCACGTGGTCACCTAGTGAACCAAGGTGAAGCAGTTGGTGTTATCGCTGCACAATCTATCGGTGAACCGGGTACACAGCTAACGATGCGTACGTTCCACATCGGTGGTGCGGCATCTACTGCAGCAGCAGAGAACAGCATCCAAGCTAAGACAACTGGTACTGTGAAACTTCACAATGCTAAGTTCGTAGTTAACAAAGATAAGAAACTGGTTATCACTTCTCGTGCATCTGAGATGACGATTATTGATGAATTCGGCCGTACTAAAGAGAAGCACAAACTTCCTTACGGTTCGATGCTAACCAAAGGCGACAACGCAGCAGTTACTGCTGGTGAAGTTGTAGCTAACTGGGAAGCGCATACCATGCCAATCATCACTGAAGTGGCAGGTCGTATCCAATTCGTAGATATGATCGATGGTATTACAGTTTCTCGTCAAACTGACGATCTAACGGGTCTTTCTTCAAGTGAAGTTACAGACGCAGCAGCTCGCCCAGCAGCAGGTAAAGATATGCGTCCAGCTATCAAACTTGTTGATGAGCAAGGTAACGACGTAATGATCCCTGGTACTGATATGCCAGCTCACTACTTCCTACCTGGCAAAGCGATTGTAAACATCGAAGATGGCGCTGAAGTTGGCATCGGTGACACACTATCTCGTATCCCTCAAAAATCGAGCGGAAACAAAGATATCACCGGTGGTCTACCACGCGTAGCTGACCTATTCGAAGCTCGTAAGCCTAAAGAGCCTGCGATCCTTGCTGAGCACACAGGTACTGTGTCTTTCGGTAAAGAAACGAAAGGTAAGCGTCGTCTAGTAATCACTCGTGAAGGCGGTGACGCTTACGAAGAGATGATTCCTAAGCATCGTCAATTGAACGTGTTCGAAGGTGAGAAGATTGAACGTGGTGATGTAATCGCCGACGGTCCTGAAACTCCACACGATATCCTGCGTCTACGTGGTATCCACGCAGTAACTCAGTACATCGCGAACGAAGTTCAAGAAGTTTACCGCTTACAAGGCGTAAAGATTAACGATAAGCACATCGAGACTATCGTTCGTCAAATGCTACGTAAGTGTACAATCACTCATTCTGGTGACTCTCCGTTCCTACCTGGCGAACAAGTTGAGTACCACAATGTTAAGATTGCTAACCGTAAGCTAGAAGCTGAAGGTAAAGAACTAGTACGTTTCGAACGTGATCTACTAGGTATTACTAAAGCATCTCTTGCAACTGAGTCATTCATCTCAGCTGCATCGTTCCAAGAAACGACTCGCGTACTAACAGAAGCTGCGGTTTCTGGTAAGCGTGATGACCTTCGCGGCCTGAAAGAGAACGTAATTGTTGGTCGTCTGATCCCAGCTGGTACTGGTTTCGCATACCACCAAGAGCGTCAAAAACAACGTGAAGAAGAGCAAGAAGGTCCTTCAGCTGAACAAGCTACTGACAATCTAGCAGCACTTCTAAACGCTGGTTTCTCTTCAGAAGAGTAAGCTCTACGAGTAGTCTCTAAGAGATAAGAAAAAGGCACCTTCGGGTGCCTTTTTTGTATCTGGCGTATTGGTATTTAGCTATGACTTATAAAGTGATAGGTGTGCTTATCTAGCTGGTGAGGTTGGATTTATGTCCTGAAGAGTGCTCTTTGAGGCCAGTAAGATAAAGGGTAGAGATGACTAGGCTGATTAGGGCTGTAACCATATGCTTATGGCTAAAGGTCAGGGCGAGCGAGTAAGCTCTGTCTGAAAGGTTCTGGGTAGTTTGGATAACCTTACAGACAAAACAAAAAGCTTGCACAGAGGCAAGCTTATTAAGGATTCGGCTAACTAAGCGCCTGGTGGAATCGCTAAACTGTCTGCAATAAGCTGGATAAGATTATCTTCTACTTCAAAACGTAGTTCGAGTAGTTCACCTACTTTGGACATATCTCCTTCGAAGTTAGGCAACTCATCGTCTGCATTTACTTTAACGTACTTATCATTGAATTCTAGAAGCGGCTCGGTTGTAAGTACGATCTTCGCGTAAGTTGTATCAATCTCGTCATTGGTTTTAAAGCCTGTTGCTTGCCATTTTTTCATGACCATATCGTAGATCTTAAAATGACCCTCTGAGATATAATCGACAACATGATCACAGAATGAGCTTATTTCTTTAGGGGAAGGGAGTTCAACAACGTTTGATTGCCCGTTGCTAGCTGGCTGCAAGGCACCTAGCTTACAATACTCAACGATTAGAGACTGTCGAGTTTCGAGCCAATGATCGATGACCTCATTAGAGCCACCCCATTGTTCTTGTATTTGTTTGAATTTATTTAGCATGACCATGTCCTCATGATCTGATCACAACCTTGTGATCAAGTAATTGCCTAAGCAGGGTCCGTTTTATTGGTAGCTACTAAAAGTAATAGCTTGAAATATTCTCTGCTACAACTCTAGTATGAAATTAGATTGCCAGTAAAATGAACGAACTGCAAGCAATGAGGCATAGGGATGTTAAAAAAAAGTGATAACAAAATGACAGAGCAAGCTTATTGGTGCGTCGTTTCTGGTAGTGATATTTGGGTTAATAATGATCAGTTTCCGTTTGGCTCTGCTGAAGAGCTTGGGCTGAGTGTGGAGCATGCAATCTGTATTGGTCAGCATCAAGGTCGCAAGGTGTATTGGCTCAACGATTGTGATGTGGAGAATGAGCTGAGCATGGTCAGCCTAAGAGAGTTACTGCACTGGCCTGAAGTGAGTTTCTTGACTGCAAGCAAAGCCATCCAATATGGGCATATGACTCAAAGTATGCGTTTTTGCCCTCAGTGTGGTGGTCGAAATCATCTCAACCATAACCAGGTGGCGATGCAGTGTGGAGATTGCCGCACACTTCATTATCCTCGTATCTTCCCGTGCATCATTGTCGCTGTACGAAACGACAACAAGATATTGCTTGCGCAGCACCCAAGACATAAGACAGGTATGTATACCGTGATAGCGGGCTTCCTAGAGGTCGGAGAGACCTTAGAGCAGTGTGTGGCAAGAGAAGTCAAAGAAGAAACGGGTATCGATGTCGATAATATTCGTTATTTTGGCAGCCAGCCATGGGCGTTTCCATCGAGTATGATGATGGGCTTTCTCGCAGATTATGCTGGTGGTACGCTCAAGCCTGACTACAGCGAGCTATCGGATGCTCAATGGTTTGACGTAACAAGCCTGCCTGATGTTGCTCCTGTTGGAACCATTGCGAGACAGTTGATTGAGAAAACCGTTGATGACGTGATGAAAGATGGTGTGACTGAGCAGATACTAGAGCACTAATTTGCCTGTGATAGTATTTGGCCTATGGGTGTTCAAAAGCTAAAAAAAACCCTCCACAAGTGGAGGGGGTAAGTAAGATGTCGTTATGAGATGCTGAGTAGTGACTACTCAGATGTTATAATTGTAATTTTCGCTAGCGAACAAATTTTTAACATGCTCCCGTAATTGGGTGCAAATTAAGCATTGATTTAAAAGTTAATAACTTGATCTAGGTTGCAAAGCACACAGCTTTTACCCTTCAATCAGTGTTAGAATACTTGCCATCAAAACTAGACAAGATTGAATTGGAATTTAACGGAATGACCGAATTAAAAAACGATCGCTATTTACGCGCACTTTTAAAACAGCCTGTTGATTACACACCGGTATGGATGATGCGCCAAGCTGGCCGCTATCTTCCTGAATACAAAGCAACGCGCGCTGAAGCGGGCGATTTCATGTCTTTGTGCAAAAACGCGGAACTGGCATCAGAAGTAACACTTCAACCTTTACGTCGTTTCCCGCTTGATGCGGCAATCTTGTTCTCAGACATCCTAACTATCCCTGATGCAATGGGCTTAGGTTTGTACTTTGAAACAGGTGAAGGTCCTAAGTTTGAGCGTCCTATCACGTGTAAAGCTGACGTAGAGAAGATTGGCCTACCTGATCCAGAAGGCGAGCTTCAATACGTAATGAATGCCGTTCGTCAGATCCGTAAAGACCTGAAAGGCGAAGTGCCACTGATTGGTTTCTCTGGTAGCCCATGGACTCTAGCGACATACATGGTTGAAGGTGGAAGCTCTAAAGCATTCACTAAGATCAAGAAGATGATGTACGCAGAACCACAAACGCTGCACCTGCTTCTAGACAAGCTGGCTGACAGTGTTATCGAATACTTGAACGCGCAAATTAAAGCGGGTGCTCAATCGGTAATGGTATTTGATACATGGGGTGGTGTACTGACTCCTCGTGACTACAACCTATTCTCACTGCAATACATGCACAAAATCGTTGATGGCCTAATCCGTGAAAACGAAGGTCGTCGAGTACCGGTTACTCTGTTCACTAAGAACGGTGGCATGTGGCTTGAGTCTATCGCAGCAACAGGTTGTGATGCGGTTGGTCTAGACTGGACAATCAACATCGCAGATGCAAAAGCTCGCATCGGCGACAAAGTTGCTCTGCAAGGTAACATGGATCCTTCAATGCTTTACGCTCAGCCTGAACGTATTCGCGAAGAAGTGGGCAGCATCCTTGAAGGCTTCGGCGACGGTGGTACAGGTCATGTATTTAACCTAGGCCACGGTATCCACTTAGATGTACCGCCAGAGAACGCTGGTGTATTCGTTGACGCTGTTCACGAATTGTCTAAGCCTTACCACAAGTAATTCTGAGTAAGATTATTGAAAGCGCTGTTGGGAAACCAACAGCGCTTTTTTATTGCCTGAAATTGGCATTTGATGGCGGTTTAATCTTGTTGTGTGCAGTTAATTAGGTATTTGGATCATAGTAGGCCAAATGCTCAGAGATGTGTTTCCTGATATAAGGAATGACTTCACTTTCAAACCAAGGGTTCTTCTTGAGCCAGATATTATTGCGTGGCGAAGGGTGGGGTAATGGCAAAAACTCAGGCGCCCACCTTTGCCAATCACGCACGGTTTCGGTCAATGTGCTGGTGGTCTTGTTTGTTAGGTAATGGTTTTGTGCGTACTGGCCAATCAGCAGTGTCATTTGAATATTGGGTAGAGATTGCAGCACTTTGTTATGCCAAAGCTCCGCGCACTCTTTGCGTGGTGGAAGATCACCACTTTTCCCTTTCCCCGGATAACAAAACCCCATAGGCACAATCGCGACTTTTTGCTCGTCGTAAAAAGTATCGCTATCTATCCCTAACCATCCTCTTAATCGTTCGCCACTCGCGTCATTCCAAGGGATCGACGACTCATGCACCTTGATACCCGGCGCTTGACCTATGATCAGCAAGCGCGCGTTTGGATGCGCTTGAATCACCGGGTTAGCACCGTGTGATAGGTGAGGCTCACAAGCTCGGCATTGTCGAATCTCTTTAAGTAACGAAGAGGACATCAGTAACCTTTTTCAAAATCGATGACATGATTAAGTGTAAAGCCATCTCGCCACTGTTTGTAATTCTCTGCGAAGATCTCGACTACTTGTCTTGGCTCACTGAGTGCAGCGATGTGTGGAGTGATGGTGACTTGCGGTAGTTTCCAGAAAGGATGTTCCTGAGAGAGGGGTTCACTTTCAAACACATCTAAAAATGCGTGTTCTACCCATCTGTTTTTTATGGCGAGCAACAAGGCTTTATTGTCGATGCTTTCCCCTCGACCGACATTAAACAGCAACACATTAGAGCAGTAACCTAACGTGGTTTGGTTCAACAGCTGATAGGTTTCAGCGGTTGATGGCAAGGTGTTGACCACAATATCGGCCTGCTTAAGGGCAGCCTCTATCTCATTGATGTGGAAAGTCTCTTTAAAGGTTTCTTGTTTGGATGGGATGCCGGTACGGTTGACACCTATGGTATGAATACCAAAAGCCGCCGCGGTTTTTGCCAAATGACTGCCGATTGAACCTGTTCCTAAAATCACCATAGTTTTGTCAGTTAGGCTAGTATAAAGCTGTGGCTGCCAGTTTCGTTGTTGTTGATGCTGGTGGTAATGAGGGAAGTGTCTACAGTGACTGATTGTGTAACCCAATACGTATTCTGCGATAGCCGGACCAAAGATGCCTTTGACGTTGGTTAGCGTATAGTCCTGACGCAGATCTGGCTGAGTGAGTTTATTGATTCCGGCATAGGTACTCTGTACCCAGTCTAGCTCTTTAAACTCGCCGAGGCGCTCTGCGATTAGAGGTGGTGACGCCAAGACAATCTGTGCTGATTTGGGGTTTTGAGTGATTTCTAGGTCGGGTAAATCCTGGTTTAGAATCAGTTGCGTATAGGTATCGTCATGCTCAGTAAGAATATAGAGCTTATTCGTAAAATTGTTCATCGGCTTACCTTTTCCCCCCAGGGTTTATCAAGTACACTTTCGCTGTCTTTTTCTGCAATTATTGAGTGACTATGCTTCAGAATCCACTGCAGGTTCGTCTTGAAAAGTTAGAACCTTGGCAACAAATTACCTTTATGGCGTGTCTATGTGAGCGTATGTATCCTAACTATGCCATGTTTTGTGAGAATACAGAATTTGCGGAAGCTCGAATCTATCGTGATGTTTTGGATAGCATTTGGGAAATCCTGACGGTTAAAACAGCAAAGGTGAACTTTGAGCGTCAACTTGAGAAGGTTGAAGAGCTATTCCCTAGCGGTGATGATTTTGATTTTTATGGTGTTTACCCAGCAATGGACGCATGCCAAGGCCTAGCAACGCTAATTCATGGTCTGCTTGACCGTGAACATATGTTGGAAGCGGTAATTAAAGTGAGTCAACAATCGGTGAAGACGGTTGCTGAGCTTGAGTTTGCTCAAGGCGCTGAAGAAGTGACGAACGAAAACCAGAAAGAAAACGAAGCGGTGTGTGAAGAGTGGGACGTTCAGTGGGCCATTTTCCGACCTCTACGTGAAACGACTGAGCGTGACTTAGAGCTGATCAAAGACCTACGCCACGAACTGCGTGAAGACCCAGTCAGTAACATTGGTGTTGCGCTATAATTCGCAATTGCACCAAGGTACGAATAAAAACAAAGGCTCCCTAGGGAGCCT